>DHVO01000181.1:6528-17124 GCA_002412705.1 Bacteroidales bacterium UBA5206
GTCCTCGCTCTCCACGTTCGGTTCACCCCCAGCCTGAGTCGGATTATTTCCCCCGTTCGGCTCAGGCTCTGCCTGAGTCGGTTTATCCCTACAAGTTGCACCTGTAATGCAAACGCCCTTTTCCAAAGTAGCCATAAACGTTTGCGCTAACGAAATGTATGTCTATAAAATATCTACGCCTAGATAGCTGCAAGATTAAATATAATTTTGCAACACCTTAACTAAGCACAAATCCAAAATAACATGGCTAACATTGTAAGACTAATCAAAAGTAAAGCACCGAAAACTTGGTTTATTTTTGCAGTTCTAGTCTTTTCTCTGTTCATATTAAATGCCATTTTCAAGAATAAAAGGGCGAGAGACAAATGGCGAGAGACTGAAATGGCTGGAATAATTACAGATATGGCTGTCAGAAAAAATGATAAGTGCATTTACATTAAACTAGATAGCACATGGATTTGGGTTGGCTCGCAAAATCCAATATTTGAAAAGAACAGTTACCTGAATTACTATTTTAAAAAGAATAAAGGAGAAGAAAGATTTTGGTTAAAAAAGGGAATAAACACAATGGATTCTATTTCCTTCTGGGCAAACGGTGCAGATACAGTATCCAACAAGAATGATATTTACTGGATTGAGAAAGAGCGACTAAACTTTAACCAACAATAAGAACTAAAGTATAATATTGAGCCCGACACCGTTCTCCCCCGTTCGGCTCATCCCCAGCCTGAGTCGGATTATTCCCACAGGTTGCACCAGCAATGCATCCGTCTTTTTCCACAAAGAAGTTAGTTCGCAATACACCTGCTTTATGCCCCGTTAGGGGCAATCTGTCGGTAGAATAGCGCGTTTAATAGCGTTTTTCGCCCCGTATGGGGCGTTCCAATTAAAGAGAAGCAAAGGCTCACCCCTACGGGGTGTACCACCTATTATAGTCGTGCTACCTACCAATAGTACGTGCCTACGGCACGAAGAGCACAGGCATAATTGAGTCCTCGCTCTCCACGTTCGGTTCAGCCCCAGCCTGAGTCGGATTATTCCCTACAGGTTGCACCTGCAATGCAAACTCCTTTTCCAGCAAAAAAGTTAGCCACGACAAAGTAACCTGAGTATATTTTTAGTAGGTTTATAATGTGTAACAAGTGAATACTCTTTTGGATAGAACAAAAATTTCTCACTAATCTCTATCCAACAACCATTACACACAATATAAACCATACACCTCAAATCAAATAGAGGACAAATATGAATAGATTACTTACTCTCCTTTTCCTAATAAGTTGCTCCTCCCTATTTGGACAAAACATTAAAGGCATTGTGGTTGACTCAAAGAGTAAACAACCTATCGAATTTGTCAACATTGGGATTGTTGGCGAAAATGTTGGAACAGTTACAGATTTGAATGGTAGTTTCCACTTTGTAGTGGACTCAAAATATGATAATGATACAATCCTTTTCTCAACAATTGGATATAGCCCTCTTTTAGTAAAGGTTTCGGATCTGAGAAAAAACATAGACAGAAAAATCCTGCTAAATGAGAAAGTATATGAAATAGGAGAGGTTGTTATAAAGCCAAAAATATTTAAAGAGCGAACATTGGGCGTAACAACTAAGTTTAAAAGGATTGCTGCCGGTTTTAAGGATAACATTTTGGGCTATGAATGTGGCATATTAATGAAAAATAAAAAAACTGCCTTCCTAAAAACGGTTAACATAAATATTTCGTACTGTTCTTACGACACCATATTTTACCGATTAAACGTGTACAAGGCCCATGGCGAATTGGATTTTGAGAACATACTTCGCGAACCTATTTATTTCAAGATGCCCAAAGAGCTAGCGAAGGATGGAATACAAATAGACTTGCAATCAAAAAACATAGTGGTTGAGGGTAATTTTCTAATAACACTAGAACATGTTAAAAACCTAGGAGAAGGATCGCTTAACTTTTGCGCTGGACTTACAAGTAAAACCTACTATAGAAAAACGAGCCAAGGGAAATGGCAAACAGCACAAGTTGGTGTTAGCATCAGTGTGGTAGCCGATGTGGAAAAGTAAGAAAGCAAACAAATAAACCATACCCCCGTTCGACTCAGGCTCTGCCTGAGTCAGGTTATCCCCACAGGTTGCACCTGTAATGCAAACTCCCTTTCCAGCAAAAAAGTTAGCCACAACAAAGTAACCTGAGTATATTTTTAGTAGGTTTGGTCTGGTTGTACCTATTCCCATTAATTTGGCTGTATATGTACGACGTTGTAGTACTTATAAGTAAGTTGGCAGCAATAGCAAGATGACACGATATGAGACTATTGAAAATATTCGTATTAATTATTCTCTTAACTGCTGGACTTTTCTTTTTAATCCTATTGGATAAAGCCGATAGAAGTATAATTTATTCAAGATATACACCAGAAGAAGAGTTTACAGAGTTTAGAATGTATAAGACCATTGAAGAAGTAAAGCGAGCATATGAAAGACATTTTAAGGATACTATTTATAAATTCCCAAGACAAAAAGTAAAAAAAGTAAGGATTTTTAAGAATATTCCAATTATCAGTCGTTTGACCGGGAGAGAACTAAACGAAACTGAGATTATCTCCTTTTTTAACAATCCCGAAAACTTTGATTGGAATGAAACAACTTGGTCTCTCGATGAATCAGAATACATTTTAAGATTTTATGATTACAATAACGAAGTCATTGGAAAAATATGGATTTGTTTGAAGGATTGCGGAATGACAGAATCAATTCCATTTGCTCCCACGATGAAATTTGGTGCACTAACCGAAACAGGAAGAAATCAAATTGAAAAAATAATTGAAAAGAAATAAACTACTGCTGCCAACAAGCAGTTACCAACCATATAAGAAACGATAGTACAAAAATGAAACTGATTGATAGAATAACATACGTAACATTTGGGATTAACATTGCAGCGACACTTTTCTATTTCATCGGACTGCCAATTATTGTGATGACCATTCCTGATGCTTTTGACAAAATAACTGCGAGCAAAGGACAGAATTCATACAATATTGCAATGACTGTTATCTCTACGATTGTATTTTTTCATTGGATTTATTGCATCTGGTTTTTGTTTAAATATGACAGATATTCAAAATCAATTTTTCCACTTTTATTCTTCAATGTAATATATGCACCGATTTACTTTTATCGTGTAAGGATCAAGAAGAGACCTTTACGAAACAAGATTAATAAACCAAAGCAGGACATCGAAACTGAAGACATGAGCACAATCGCTGATGAATTTGAAGATTTAACGCGAAATAATGTTTTCGGAGTTATTGACTTATGGGCATCTGAAAAAAGCCAACTTGATTATCAAAAAGATGTACCGATTGCTCAAGTATCGGCGGAGTTGTTTTGTCAATGGGATGATTTCTATTATCCTGATTCAAGCGATTTTAAACAAGCATTTAGTAAGGACGAATTGGAAATACTTGCTGAATTTGACAAAACTTTAAATGAAACCGTGGACAAGACGCCTGAAAATCCGCCGCAGATTGACGTATTTATTAAAACTCAGGAATGGATTGATATGAATAAAAAAGCGATTGAGATAAAGAACAAATTAAATATGGTTGGCAACAAGCGATTATAAAACATTGCGCAGATCGTAGCAGTTGTCACAATACACCTTCCTTATACCCCGTTAGGGGCAATCTGTCGGTAGAATAGCGCGTTTAATAGTGTGTTTTCGCCCCGTATGGGGCGTTCCAATTAAAGAGAAGCAAAGGCTCACCCCTACGGGGCGTACCACCTATTATGGTCGTGCTACCTACCAATAGTACGTGCCTACGGCACGAAGAGCACAGGCATAATTGAGTCCTCGTTCTCCCCCGCTCGGCTCAGCACCAGCCTAAGTTATATTATCCCCCTACAGGTTGCACCTGTAATGCAATCTCCTTTCCCCGCAAAAAAGTTAGCCACAACAAAGTAACCTGAGTATATTTTTAGTAGGTTTGGTATAGTCGTACCTATTCCTTCTAATTTGGCGGTATATGTACGACGTTGTAGTTCTTATATGCAAGTTATGGCCAATTAAACAGCGACACAGCATGAAAAGTAACGTTTTGATTATTTGTTGTTTGATTCTGAGCATTAACAGCATTAGCCAGAATATAATTTTAAAGGAAAATGCAAATGAGCTTCCCAAAAAGATTCACTTAAAAATTGCCACAGACAGAGAATCATACAACCTGGGAGACACTATCTGGATTGATTATACTTTTCTAAATGTTTCAGATAGTACACAAGAAATATTGATTAAAGAATATTGGAATCATCCAATGGGTATGACAGCTTCGATTCTTGATGAAAGTGATTCAAGTATATGTAAATATCCTACAAGGACTTATTATTCTTCAACTTTGTTTTTCGAGAAAGACCTCAAAGATTATTATAAATCTATCGAGCCTAATTCTAAGATAACTGGGAAAGTTGCTTTACAAAGTATACCTGCATTTAAGGATTATATTGAGCATGGATTAATTCCAAAAGGGAAATATACCATAAGTTTAGGTTACTATCTTTTATTGTCAAACACTTTAGAGATTCAAATCAAGTAATGAAAAAACTAAACCTAAAGCAAAAAACTTCACTATTCCGGATTGGATTAATTGCAATAGGATTGATAAATACTCTATTGCAACTAAATTCATGGATTTTTATTCTTTATTTTTCTCCTTCACCATTATCATCGGAGATTGGAAAATTCATTATTTACATACTGATTTCACTGATTGGAATTTTCTACAAAAAGATTTATCTACGTTTATTGATTCTTAGGATTATTTCATTGAGTTTGGTAACTGAGAGAGTGATTGTTTATTTAATTTACCCAGATTCTGTATTTTGGCTATTTACAATGATTAATTGCTTAATTGGACTGATTATAATATTGACTACATTTGAAAGAGAAATAAAATTAACTGGCCATAATCGAGTAGACTGCCCCGCCAGCAAAGCTGACGGGGAGAGCCTCTCACACTACCATAGTTAGTTCACAATACACCTGCCTTATGCCCCGTTAGGGGCAATCTGTCGGTAGAATAGCGCGTTTAATAGCATTTTTCGCCCCGTATGGGGCGTTCCAATTAATAAGGAGCAAAGGCTCACCCCTACGGGGATGTACCACGTATTTTGGTCATGCTGCCTACCATGGTGCGTGCCTACGGCACGAAGAGCACAGGCGAGCGTATCAATGTTTAGTTTGGGAGATGTGATTCGAGGGTTATATTTCCACTCAGCTTATTGCGGTTTGTAGAGGTTGTTGCGTTTGTTATCCCTGTTCGGCTCTGGCGGAGTTGGATTATTGCCACAGGTAGCTCCCGTAAAATCTTATCACCCCATATAAAAAAAAGAAAAGGTCGGGAAACCAAAAACCCGACCTTTTTGCTTTAACGAAAACCAAACCTAAATCTTGCTAAATTGCGATAATCTTTTTTGTAAACCCAACCCATATGTGTTCTACACTGCAAACATACGGCGCTTTTAAGCTAAAAGGGTTTAACCTCAGTTAAACAAGGTTAAACCCTTTAGGTTTGATTTATATTGCAATAAGTTGTTATCCGCCAAAGTCGTCGAATGCTACCATCTCATCGGGCACGCCAAGGTTGTATAGCATTTTCTGAACGGCATCGTTCATCATAGGAGGTCCGCATAGGTAGTACTCAATATCCTCTGGAGCATCGTGCTTAGATAGGTACTGGTCGTAAATTACCTGATGTATAAACCCGGTGTAACCATTCCAGTTATCCTCTGGTTTAGGTTCGGAAAGGGCAATGTGGAACGTAAAGTTTGGAAACTCCTTTTCAATTTTACGGAAGTGCTCCTCGTAAAAGATCTCTCTACGTGAGCGGGCTCCGTACCAGAAGGTTGCCTTACGTCCGGTTTTAAGGGTGTTAAACAGGTGGAAAATGTGCGAACGCATAGGCGCCATACCTGCACCACCACCAATAAACATCATCTCGTTCTGGGTCTCCTTAATAAAGAACTCGCCGTAAGGGCCGCTAATAAACACCTTATCGCCCGGTTTGCGGGAGAAGATAAAGCTGGAGCAAACACCAGGATTAACGTTCATAAAGCCGTTCTTAGCCCTATCCCATGGTGGGGTGGCAATACGTACGTTAAGCATAATGATGTTATTCTCGGCAGGGTGACTGGCCATGGAGTAAGCGCGGTAGGTCTCCTCGGTATTCTTCATCTTCAGATCCCACATGTTAAACTTATCCCACTCGTCGCGGAACTGCTCCTCAACGGCAATATCCTTAGAGAAATCCACCTCAATTTTAGGAACATCAATTTGGATGTATCCACCAGAGCGGAAGTTAAGGGTTTCGCCCTCGGGCAGCTTAACAACAAACTCCTTAATAAAGGTTGCCACGTTGCGGTTTGAAACCACCTCGCACTCCCATTTTTTAATACCCATAACCTCTTCGGGGACGTGAATCTTAATGTCCTCTCGAATTTTCACCTGGCAGCCCAAGCGCCAGTTATCCTGCTGCTGCCTGCGGGTAAAGAAGCCCTGCTCGGTAGGGAGAATGGAACCACCCCCATCGGTTACCTGGCACTTACACATACCACAGGTACCACCACCACCGCAAGCCGATGGCAGGTATATGCCCGAGTTACTCAAGGTTGACAGCACGGTATTTCCTGGCTCAACGGTAAGCTCCTTCTCCTCGTTTATGGTAAGCTTTACCTGCCCCTGAGGAGTAAGCTTCTTTTTAGCGTAAAGAAGCACTGATACCAGAACAAGAACTACCAACAGGAATACTACAACTGCTGTGGCAATTACTGATCCGTTTATGGCTAAAATTATCATTGTCTTCAAAATTACGGTTCTACAATTTAATACCCATAAAGGTCATGAATGCAATCCCCATTAATCCGGTTAGGATAAAGGTAATACCTAAACCCCTTAGCGGAGCAGGAACGTTAGAGTACTTAAGCTTCTCACGAATTGCAGCAATACCAACAATGGCAAGGAACCAACCCACACCCGAGCCCAAACCAAACACGGTAGCTTCGGCAAGGGTACCATACTCACGCTCTTGCATGAATAGCGAACCTCCAAGAATAGCACAGTTTACTGCTATTAGGGGTAAGAAAATACCCAGCGAGCTGTATAGCGAGGGAGAGAACTTCTCTACCACCATCTCCACCAGCTGCACCATAGATGCAATAACGGCAATAAACATGATAAACGACAAGAAGCTCAAATCTACCGATGCAAAGCTTGGGCTTAGCCACTCAAGCGCACCAGCAGTAAGAACGTACTTGTTAAGTAGATAGTCAACCGGAACGGTAATACCCAATACAAATATTACGGCAATACCCAACCCCGTTGATGTTTTTACGGTCTTTGATACCGCTAGGTACGAACACATACCTAGGAAATATGCAAAGATCATATTGTCAACAAAAATTGACTTGACAAATATGCTTAGTAGATTTTCCATTTCAACAGGGATTTATTAGTTCGACTCAATTAGATTACGGCTGCGGCTACGCTGCACCCAGATTATAACGCCCACAAGGATAAGCGCCATTGGAGGCAAAATCATTAAGCCGTTGTTCTCGTAAAAGCCGCCGTTGGCCATGTAGAACGACTCAGGAATAACGCGGTAGCCCCAAATTGTTCCAGAGCCTAACAGCTCCCTAAAAAATGCCACAATCACAAGGATTAAACCGTATCCCAATCCGTTACCAATACCATCTAGGAACGATGGGAAAGGCTTGTTGCCAAGGGCAAAGGCCTCAATACGTCCCATGATAATACAGTTGGTAATAATAAGCCCTACGAACACCGATAGCTGTTTGCTCACATCGTAAACATAGGCTTTCAGGATTTCGTCAACAAGAATTACCAGAGCAGCCACAACAACAAGCTGAACAATGATACGGATACGACCGGGGATACCGTTTCGCATCATGGAAACGATAAGGTTTGCAAAAGCGGTTACAACAATTACAGATAGCGCCATAACAACGGCAGGCTTAAGCTGTACTGTAACGGCTAGGGCTGAACAGATACCTAGAACAAGAACGGTTACTGGGTTCTTTTCGTTAAGAGGATCGGTAAGCAGCCTGAGGTTCTTAGCCGAAAACAAAGGTTCTTTTTCAGTATTTGTACTCATGGCCGATTAGTTCTTTTGATTTTTAAAAAACTCTTGGTAACCACTTAGGCAATCAAACAGCATAGCCTCAAGGCCTTTACTGGTTATTGTACCCCCAGAGATGGCATCTACGGTATGGTCCGAAAGAGGTGCAGAACCTGGCTTTATAACGGTAACCGATACAAATTTGCCATCCTTAAAAATGGTTTTACCCTTAAACTGCTCCTGGAACTTAGGGGTTGATATCTCAGCACCCAAGCCAGGGGTTTCGCCCTTGTGCGCGAAAGTAGCACCGTAAATGGTGTTAAAATCGTCGTTTAGGGAGATATAGCCCCAAATTGGTCCCCAAAGTCCACGTCCCCTAATGGGTAGGATGTACTTAGTAGAGCCATCGCTAAGGTTGGCAACGTAAACGGGTAGCACACGCTGGTCGGCGGGCTTATCAAGTTCTACTTTCAAGTCGAGACGGAAAACATCTACGCCATCAACCTTTTCGCCCTTAACGTTAACGGCGTACTGATCGACAATGGTTTTTCCGTACTCCTCGCTCACATACAAGTCCTTACTTGGAGCCGATGCTACCTCTGCAGCAGCACCAACCGATTTAAGTATGTCCAAGCGCTTCTCGGTATCAATATTCTTTTGCTGGGCTGGACGCAGCGATGTTGATGCCAGCGCAAGCACGGCAGCCACAACAACTACCATAACCGAGGCGTAAACGAAAATATAAAGATTACTCTGTTTCATGGCTCGGTAGGTTATTTGGTTTTTGCAGCAACAGCTGCACGTTTTAGTCGGCGGTTAACATTTGCCTGCACAACGTAGTGGTCAATAAGCGGAGCAAATGCGTTCATTAGCAGAATGGAAAGCATCATACCCTCTGGGTACGCAGGGTTAAGCACCCTAACCAAAACGGCAAATACACCTATAAGGAAACCATAAATCCATTTCCCCCTACTGGTTTGGGTAGCAGTAACAGGGTCGGTAGCCATAAATACGGCACCAAAAGCAAATCCACCCATAATTAAGTGGTAGTAAGCGGGAATCTCCATGAATGGGTTAACGGCAAATGCGTTTAGGATTAGCCCCATAACCAAACCACCAGCAAAGGTTGATGCAATAATTTTCCAGCTGCCAATACCTGTAATAATAAGGATTGCGGCACCAAGAAGTATTGCAAGCGTTGATGTTTCGCCAATTGAACCTGGAATAAAGCCCATAAACATATCGTAGGCCGATGGCAGCTTTTCGTAAGCAGCAGCCTTAGCCAGTGGGGTTGCACCAGAGAAACCATCAACAATTCTGGTTCCCTTCATTAGGCCTTCAACCCAAACCTTATCGCCCGACATGTACGATGGGTATGCAAAGAAAAGGAATGCACGTGCGGTTAACGCTGGGTTAAACACGTTCATACCCGTTCCACCAAACACCTCTTTGCCTATTACCACAGCAAAAGCTGTTGCAAGGGCAACCATCCATAGCGGTACATCAACGGGAACAATAAGGGGAATTAGCATACCGGAAACAAGGAAACCCTCATTAACCTCGTGGTGACGATACTGAGCAAAAGCAAACTCAATACCCAAACCCACAACGTAGCTAACCACAATAATTGGTAGCACTTTTATAAACCCAAAGAAAAAGGTTTGCCAAAAACTCCAGCTCTCACCAATAGATAGTGCGTGCTGGTACCCAGTATTCCACATACCAAATAGCAGAGCAGGAACAAGTGCAAGAACCACCACAATCATGGTTCTTTTCATATCAACCCCGTCGCGAATGTGACTCCCCCTATTGGTTACCTTATCGGGAACAAAAAGGAAGGTTTCAAACGCATCGAAGGTTGAGTGCAAAAACTCGTACTTGCCACCCTTTTGGAAATTGGGTTTTACTTTGTCGAGATATTTTCTTAACGCCTTCATTAGCTTTCGTAATTATTCTTTGTTTGCGGCAACTAGTTCATCTCTCTAACCATCATATCCAATCCATCGCGGATGATAGACTGAACCTCAATTTTAGAGGTGCATACAAATTCGCAAAGGGCAAAATCCTCCTCCACAACTTCGTAAATGCCAAGCTGCTCCATTTTATCTATATCTTGGGCTAGAATAGCCTTTATAAGATGTACAGGATAAATATCCATTGGCAACACCTTCTCGTACTGTTCGGTCATAACGTAAGCACGCTCGGCACCGTTGTAGTTGGTGTCCAAACGGTACTTTTTGCCTGGCATAAGCCATGAGAAGAGCGAACGCGATGCGCTAAACTTGGATAGGTTTGGAGTTGCCCAACCCAAAAACTGATGGTAGTTACCCTCTGGTATTGCGGTTACCATGTTATCGTAAAAACCTAAGAATCCTTCGGGCAATACGCGGGTACCGGTAAGTACATTTCCGCTAATTAGCCTAACGCTTGCATCGTTGGACTTTAGGTTACCACTGGTAATGCTCTTTAG
>DHVO01000181.1:17144-19088 GCA_002412705.1 Bacteroidales bacterium UBA5206
CCAATAATAACCACATCAAGAAGGCTAACGGTCCAAACCACCTCACCCTTGTTAACTGGGTTTATGTGATGTATTTGGATGCCCACATTACCTGCAGGGTGTGGCCCAGAGAACTGGGTTATTTCTACCCCCTTTGTGTTTGCCACAGAGGCTGGATAATCGGCATTAAGGTTAAGGTGCACCTTACCATCGGTTAAACGCTTAAGCGCGTTAATACCTACTTGGAAAGCGGCCTCGTCGCCCTTAATGGCAAAATCAAGGTCTGGAGCTAAAGGAGCGGTATCGAAACCCGAAATAAAAATTGCCTTTGGCTTATCGGCAGGGTTTGCCACTATGCCATAGGGACGCTGGCGAATGTATGGCCAAACACCACTCTTAAGCAGCACATCGATAACCGATGCCCTATCCATGCCAGATGGCTCGGAAACGGCAAACTTCTCGTACTCCTGAGTAGCCGATGGTTTTACAACAACCTCCAGTATTTTACGACGCTCTCCGCGGTTTACAGCAACAACCTCACCACTCACTGGAGAGGAAAACTGTACTTCTGGGCGGTACTTATCAAAGAAAAGCACGGTCCCGGCCTTTACAGTGTCCCCAACCTGCACGGTTAGCTTTGGCGTTAACCCCGGAAAATCAGTTGGCTTTACGGCATAGGCTTCAGCCATATCAGCCCTAGAAAAGATTTTTTCCGCTTCTCCCTCTAAGCGAATGTTCAATCCTTTCCGTATTTTAACTACTTTAGACATGCGAAACAACTGATTTTGGTTTGGTAAACTTATTTTCTCTATGTAGAATTTACTTAATTCTCCTGGCAAAGATACATATCAACAAACAAATATGAAGATTTTTCGATATGTCTGAAAGCAACACTTCCAATAAAAATCGCGTAAAGGTGACCATTAACAGATGGATAAGCAATCACTTTATTTAGATTTATTTCAACTGAAACAATGACCTTTATCATCTAATTTACATAACATGAGCCACAAATCAAACATATCTATCAGCATTATTGCAACTTACGCTCTTGTTGTAACGCTATATACTGTGGTGGCATCGCAAAAGTGTTACGGAGATAACAGAACTCCCAGTAAAAATGTTCTCTACATACCCCACTTTTTTCAGACAAATACGCAAAGCTCATCCATTAAGACGGTTAGGATTTACAAAACGGGCTGGGAGCTTGCAGAACCCATAATTGAACTCAACAGCAACGAGAGCATTACCTTAACCTTTGACGACCTATCTGAATTTGGCGCAAATTACTCCTACCGCATTATTCATTGTGCTTGGGACTGGACCCCATCGGACATTCACTACTCCGATTTTATGGAAGGATTTCAGGAGAACACCATTCCCAACTATAGCAGCTCCATGGGAACTACCATCCCCTACAATCATTACACGCTTACCATTCCCAACAACGATGTTAAGCTTAAGGTATCGGGAAATTACAAGTTACAAATTTTTGATACGTACACACCAGAAGTAACTCTTTTTGAACGGGAGTTTATGGTTGTTGAGCCCATTGCCTCCATTCTTGCCAACATAACTAGACCTGGCACAGGCAGGCAAATTACCAAAGAGCAGCAGGTTAACCTAAAGGTAAGTACCAACACCCTTAGGATAGACGATCCCTTCTCCGACATTAGAGTTACTGTAAAACCCCTTGCTATTCCAGCGTACGAAAAACGAGGCTTACTGCCACTGTTTGTGCGGGGCACCGAGCTGGACTACACACACCCAGACAGCCTTATATTTGAGGCAGGGAACGAGTTCCGCTCCTTTAACAACAAGAACATTAGAACCTATGCACCGGGAACAGCCAGCATAACGTATCGCGCAGGGGAGTTTTACACCATTCTTAAAAGCGAAGGGTCTAGGCAAACTGCCGACTACTCCTTCCAATCGGATATAAACGGAAAATACGCCGTTGACTGC
>DHVO01000154.1 GCA_002412705.1 Bacteroidales bacterium UBA5206
GTTTAATAGCAAGGAGTAGGTTCAAACTTTTTTATAATAGCGAAGCCCAAACGTTACTGTTTGGGCTTTTTTTATTGAAATTATCCTGATTCAATCTTATTAATATACCAAAATAAATCGGAAAGAAAAAACTTTTAATTTTTGATTTGACGAGGAATCGTTTGACTTGTAATAGATATCCCTTGTAACTTGATTCTAATTTCAAGTAAAGATAGAATAGAAGTATTGAGACCTAATTATAGGCTGTTTAGCATTAAACAAGAGTTAATAAGTATTATGGCTATTAAATTCCATATAAAACCAAATTCAACATGTACTCAATTAATGAAAACCACTTGTTGGAAGGGGATGGTGTAGAATACCTTCCTTGTCCTAAGAATCAGGAAAAATTCAGTAGTCTCTTACCTGATACCATCGTATTGCATTACACTGCGGGGACAAATGCAGAGTCCTCGGCAAGATATCTAGTAAAGGATAGTGTAAAAGCATC
Source organism: Bacteroidales bacterium UBA5206 (assembly GCA_002412705.1). GTDB lineage: Bacteria > Bacteroidota > Bacteroidia > Bacteroidales > Tenuifilaceae > UBA5206. The sequence continues at coordinate 491 of DHVO01000154.1, forward strand.
GGCACATATTGTTATTGGAAGAGATGGTAAGGTTTGGCAACTAGTCCCTTTTAACACCATTGCATGGCATGCTGGAGTGAGCGAATATGGTAACAGGAAAGGTTACAATAAGTATTCTATTGGGATAGAGCTAGATAATCCAGGTTATCTTGAAAAGGTAGGAGATGAGTTCCTCTCCGTTGCAACCGGACGGAAGTATCAGGCCAAAGATGTAATTGAGAAAACCCATAGGAACGAACAATCATCCCGTTACTGGTTAACTTATACCGAAGCGCAAATTAGCGCATGTAGAGAGATTTGTGAGACTCTTATTCAAAAGTACAATATCAGCCTCGTTTTGGGGCACGAAGAGATTGCTCCCGGCAGGAAACTGGATCCAGGTCCTGCCTTTCCTTTAGACAAGTTTAGGGAGTTGCTGCTAAGTCATGATCGCGCTCATGACGACGAAGATCTTAACGAAAGAACAGGCCTAGTTTCTGCATCGCAGCTTAACATTCGCGTGGGAGCAGGTATCAACTTTGATAAATTGCCTTTACAGTTGACACAGGGAGCCCTATTACATATACAGCAAGAACATGATGGTTGGTACAAAATCCAAATGGAAGTAAACGGATGGGTATCGGCTGAGCATATTCAAATTAAATAGATTTCTAACCATTTAAAATGTTTAAACATGGCTAAGCAAGATGAAATGTACAATGGCGTAATGGGTGCCGTTTACAACAAGATTAACGAGTTTCTAGGAGCAGGAGATATGCTCTTTACAATGGAGTTTCCGGGGCGTCCTTTGAATAGGCACAAGTTTGAATACTCAACGGACGATCGCAATAGTGTCCTAACAAAGCCTTACACTATAGCCGAGGCTGAATTTAGACTTTCGGACGACTTGTATAACTTATCTCCAATAACTCAAGGCCCTAACGGTAAAAAGCTGACAACGGTATTTGATACCCTTTTAAACAACTATGTTCCAAAGCTTAGCGATTTAAAAGACTTTGTAGTTGACAAGAGCAAAATTAAGGACTGGCTGTTAACAAAGATAGAAGATGAGATTGATGGCAAAAAAATGAATTGCTCTCGGATGGAATTCTGCCAGCTACTCTATAATAAGTACCTAAATGAGAAGGTTAAATGGGAGAAGGAGAAAAACGATGTATTTGATAGGTATAAAGGTAGCGGTGATTTGGATGGATTCTCTAAGTGGGTTTCGTCCGAAGGGATGGTTCGCGATGAGCAGCTGAACAACCTGTTTAATGACGCTGTGGTGCGTGGTAATTACCACGAGGTATTAACCTATCTAGGTTTTCTTAATATCTCATCAACAGCGGAACAGCTGGAAAAAACAAAGCAAAACATGCGAAACTCTGTGAGAAAATCGCTGGATGCATCAATGCTTGTTTACCCAGTACAGTTCCAACCAAACAACTGGTTTAAGGCGCTTACTCCAAACTTTTCGCCAAAAGACCTAACCATGTCTAAGGACATACTGGTGCTTCAGTTTAACGCAAAACAAAAGGAGCTGGGCACACTAGAAACACAGCTCGCAAACCTTCAGCTTAAATCGAGTAGCCCAGAGGAGATAGAAGCGCTAAAAGCAAAGGTTGAAGATCAGCGCGCTGCGTTTAAGAAAGCTGAGAGTAACCTAATAAAGCAGTACGGCGAGGGTGCCTTAACCGCATTCAAGGTTTACCTTAATGCTCAAACAGGAGGAGCGCTGAGTGCTGTGCGAAAAATTTCTGCAGCAAATTTCGACAAAACTACAGCAGATGCTCTTGGCTTAGGGCAAGAGGTGGTGGATTCAATGCTTAAGACATATCAGGCTAATGCCGATTTTCTAGACTCTGCTCAGCAATTATCTGAGGTACAATCGTATTATGCAGAATCGCAGGCACACGATTACAGGGCTGAGATAAATAGATTGCAGGAGCGCATAAAGGAGCTAAAGGCTGATATTAGCTACATAGGTGGGCTTGTTTCTGGTACCTATAACAAGGAGAACCAGGTTGACCCAGCAACCGATATGCCTGTTATTCCTCAGGAGGTAAAAGAGGGTAACTCGGATCTAAGTTTTACTGATATTATAATTAAAACATCTGATGCTGAGGATTACAATAAATCCACATCGGAATCAAGCGCTTCCAATAGTAGTTGGAAAGTGAGTGGCTGGTTCTTCTCTGCTGGTGGGCAATCTAGCCAGTCTTCGGCTATGTCGGAGAACGAAAGCTTTGCCATGAGCAAATCTTTTGAAATAGGTATGAGGGTTACTAAGGTTACTATTGATAGGGGTGGTTGGTTTAATCCAACAATCTTTGATATGTCGCATGCATTCCATCGTTTGGCCGATCTTAGAGCAGGAATGGGCATAACAAAAGACGATGTTAAGAATAAAACGGCAAAAGACCTTCAGTCTCTTATTCAGTATAACGATGAAACGGGCGTTAAAAAATCGCATCTGCTTCCATCATACCCTGTCGCTTTTGTTATTGCAAAGGATATCACCATAAAAATATCAATGAGCGAGCAGGAAAGCCACACAATGAAATCAAACATGGAGAAGTCTAGCTCTTCAGGAGGTGGTTTCCTTTGCTTTAGCTGTTCTAACTCTTCATCAAGTAAGAGTTCAAATGAAACGGCATTTCATGGGTATCATAATAATGCCTATTATGTGAGGATTCCTGGTCCTCAAATCTTGGGTTGGTTCCAAAACTTTACACCAAAGGATAATGCAACTAAGTATGAAGCATTAACCGACGATCAGTTGAAACTAGAGCTAGAAAAGGAACTGAATAAGGGTATTACCCCAGGAAACGTTAATGTTGGATAACGCTTTGTAAGTAGTATAGAAGAAAGGAGCAGAGGAGACGATGCTCCTTTTTTGTTGGAGTTGGGATAATGGAAAAAGGGCCAGAGCAAACGCCC
>DHVO01000071.1 GCA_002412705.1 Bacteroidales bacterium UBA5206
CTCTCTATTGCTCAAGTACAAAAGAAGCTTGAGCCAAACCAAATAATAATTGAATACTTCACTACGGACAGTAGCATATCTTCCATTGCAATATGTAAAGATGCAATGCACTTTACATCTAAGAAGCTATCCAAAGAGGAAAGAAACCTCTTTAGGGATTATCAAAAGATGCTTATCCCTAAAGATTTTGGAAAGGTAACAACTGAATCTTTGGAACAATTTGCCACTACGTCGCAAGCACTATTCAACATTCTACTCCAACCTTACGAAAGGGCTATTAAGAGCAAGGAACTTGTTATTATCCCTCACGGGTTTATTAGTCAGGTTCCCTTTTCTACCTTAATCTCAAGCATTCCCAACAATCTAGGTGGCTTTTACAACCTTCCGTACCTTGTGTACAGCAACAACATAACATATGTGCCTTCCAGCAAGGTACTATTTGAGCTCCAACACCCCAAGAGAGAACTGTTTAACAAATCGCTATCAGTTGCACCAAGTTATATTGGAGTGGACACTACAGGCATAGCTAGCCGAAAGAATTACAGGGGAACCCTTAGCGACCTCCCTGGTGCCAGAAGCGAAGCAGAGACTGTTAGCCAATGCTTTAGAGGTGATTTAATACTTGACACCCTTGCAACAGAATCGCGGGTAAAGCAAATTGCAACCAGCTACGACATTCTTCACCTCGCAATGCACACCTTTATTGATGAACAGAACCCTTTCTTCTCTAAGCTAATTTTCGCCAACGAGAAGAGCACTTCCGAAGATGGATTCCTTAATACTTACGAAATATACAATCTCAATCTCAACTGTAAACTGGCCATTTTAAGCGCTTGCGAAAGCGCAACAGGAACCGAAATTAAAGGAGAAGGACTACTTGGACTTGCCCGAGGGTTCTTTTACGCAGGTTGCCCGTCGCTTATTGCAACCCAATGGAAAGTAGACGATGCATCGGGGAACGATATTATTGAAGCGTTTGCAGCTAACATCAAAAAAGGATTAAGCGTTAACGAATCGCTAAGACAATCGCAAATAGCTTTCCTAAACCAGGCCGACCCGCTAAGATCTCACCCCTACTTCTGGGCTTCGTTTGTAACAATTGGCGATGCATCGCCCATATATTACAAGGAATCAACAAAGTATATAGTTACAGGGGGCATCATGCTCTTATTAGGAATAGCTGCATTCCTTTTCCTGAGAAAAGGCATCAATGCCCAAAAGTAAAGAGGGTGGTGAACCAAATTCGCCGTTTTAACTTTTTAAGCGATTTATGCCTAAAATCGTTATCAAGTTCCAATTCATTGCACAGTAAAAGCGCTTTACGCACATCCCCTTTCCCAACATAGCACAGCAGCCTATTCCACCTTACAGACGAAAGGAACAAGCTGTTTGAGGGTTGCTGCTCCATTTGTGCTAGCGCACCTATAGCATCATCAAACCGCCCAAGTTCCATTAACGACGACACATAAATCATTGAGGTAACATAATCAAATTGTGCTATTGAGTCGGTATTTAAGGCCGCTACAACAGCAGAAAAATCTCCCTTTTGAAAACTTTGTTCTACAGCATTGAGAACTTGTGCTCCTAAGGTAGAGCGAGCTGCACTAGGGGGTACAAAAGGGGTAAAGTAATCGCTGTATATCTCCCGAGGCGAAGTATAGCTATTCAAAAATACGGTTCCAACAACAAGTAGTAACGTAACCGTTGCGGCAACAACTCGAAAGTAAATAGCACGCTGATTTTTATAAACATAACGCCTAGACAAACTCTTTAGTTTGGCTCGTAGTTCATCAACATCCGAATCGCCAATTGATGCGTTTACCTGTTTATGAAAATCAATCTCCCGCTGAGCCTCGGCATCACATTCAACACTTTTCTCGAACGCATCCCGCTCTTCCTGGCTCATTCTCCCTGTAAGGTAGTCATCAATATTCCCCATCACACATCTCCCCTCCATCCGATAGCTGCTTGTACAAAGGATCGCGCTTAATACGCTCAACCAGCTTCTCCTTACACAAATACTTTTTTCTCCGCGCGTATTCCTCGGAAGCAAAGCCCATTGACTCTGCTATCTGTAAAAACGTCAACCCTTCAAAGAATGCCAGAAGTACCTTCTGACAAATAGATGAGAGCTCCTTAAAATGCTGATAAAAAAGCTGTTTCTGCTTGCTTTCTATATATTCATTTTCAACGGGAGAAGAGGCATCATCGCTTGTTAACTCAGCATAATCCCTATCTATCCCTTTATCTATTTTGGCGTCACGTAATTTCTTTAAATAGATGATACGGCTTACAGACATTAAGTAGGGTAATACCGCAACACTTTCGTCAAGTTCCTTTGCCTTCGCCTTTCTATAAAATAGAATAACCGCCTCCTGAAAAGCATCGTTCGCATCGTCCCTGCTGCCACCCAAAGAACCAATAGTTGCAGCAACTTTAGGGAAAAAATTGGAATACAGATACTCTAGAGCATTAGGTTCTTGCCCTATTATACCTTTAAAAAGTGCTGTATTGCTTAGTTCCTCTAACATTTCCCCTTTTAACTTTAGCAAATGTAACAAAAGGAACCTAAAAATGTCACAGAAATGAGCAAAGGCGCAAATTTTATTAAAAATGCTACAACACACATCTCACAGCAATCACAGCGACACATCAACAAGAAATAGCGACAAAACACACTAACATAATAAGTGATAGATGTGTGAGCGCAGTAATACATTTAGGTAGGAACAATACACGGAAGGGTTATAAACGAAAAAAGCCCCTAAAAGGGGCTTTTTGTGCGGATAAAGGGACTCGAACCCCCACGCCTCTCGGCACTAGATCCTAAGTCTAGCGCGGCTACCAATTACGCCATATCCGCAAAAGCAGTGCAAAAGTAGTAAAAAAACTAAAACAGCAAATACTTTTGCAAAAAAAATATTTCAAAAGAAAAAAGTCCCTAAAAGGGACTTTTTGTGCGGGCAAAGGGACTCGAACCCC
>DHVO01000020.1 GCA_002412705.1 Bacteroidales bacterium UBA5206
ACATGGATACGTACCTAAACATTACGCTCAACCCACAAAATTTGGATATAGACGAGGTTGTGGTAATTGGGTATGGTACCGTTAAAAAGAGCGATCTAACTGGTTCCGTTGCATCAATTAGCTCCAACAGCATTAAGGAGTCAAGAGTAGCGGGCATAGACCAAGCCATACAGGGTAGAGCTGCTGGCGTAACCGTTACAGCCAACAGCGGACAACCAGGTAGCCCAGTAACTGTAAGGGTTAGGGGTATTGGTACTGTAAACAATAGCGATCCACTTTATGTTGTTGACGGGGTTGCCCTGTCAAACATCGCTTTCCTTAACCCTTCGGATATCAAATCCATGGAAATACTTAAGGATGCTTCTGCTACTGCCATATATGGCTCTAGAGGTGCCAACGGTGTTATTCTTATTACCACGATATCGGGAAATAAATCCAGTAAAATAAATACCACTTTCGACTTTTACACCGGCATACAGAATAAGTGGCGTACCCTTGACATGATGAACCGCGAGCAGTACGCCGCCTTTAAGGGATACGATCCAAACGACGCAACCTACTCTAGCTTTTCCGATTGGGTTTACGGCAACTTTAATTTGGTTAACAACCCCTACATCCCAACCGATATTAACTACGAGCAGTACGATACCGACTGGCAAGAGGTTGTTTTTAGGGATAACGCCCAAATAAGCAACTTCCACTTTGCTGCCGATGGAGGTAATGAAACAAGCAGCTATGCTTTAAGCCTAGGATACTTCAATCAGGAAGGTATTATAATAGCATCAAACTTTAAGAGGTTAACCTTTAGGGTAAACACAAGTCACATGCTATCTAAATACATTAAGGTTGGAGAGAATCTATCATTCTCCAACTCTCGTAACAGAGGCGTTGCCACAAATAACGAGAACTACTCGGTACTAAATAGCGCCATAGCCTTTGCTCCATGGGATCCAGTAAAATATCCCGACGGAAGAATAACCCCATCAACAACAACAAACCTAATTAACCCAATCAGCATGATTGAGAACCAGAATCCTAAGGAGGAGTGGAATAGGTTAGTTGGAAATTTCTTTGTTGATATCACCCCTATTAAAGGGCTTACCTTTAAATCGGATGTGGGAACAGATATTTCCTATGGCGATGCACGCAACTTTAAGCCCAAGTATTACATATCGGCCAACGACTACATGGCCAACAACTTCCTGGAGCACTCCTACCAAAAGTACTTCTCTTGGCAATGGGAGAACACAGTAACGTACAAACATACCTTTAATGATAAGCACGACATTACTCTGCTTGCAGGTATGACAGCACAAGAAGGTACATGGGACTTTTTGGGAGCAAGCAAAACCCATATTCCTAACGAGAGCCCTAACCTTTGGTACCTTGATGCAGCCACCCAAAACGCCACGGCTGGCGGCCGGGCTTGGGAATGGTCTATGTTATCATATCTTGGTCGCTTACACTACTCCTATGCAAGTCGTTACATGCTTACCCTTACAATGCGTAGAGATGGTTCATCCCGCTTTGGCACCAACAACAAATGGGGTATGTTCCCTTCGGCGGCATTGGGCTGGAATGTACACCAAGAGAGTTTCTTTGCCAACTTGGCTGACAAAATAAACACCCTAAAAGTTAGAGCAGGTTGGGGGCAAATAGGGAACCAAGAAATAGGTAACTACGCCTTTACCACTCTAATAAATGGAGGAACCACTTTTGTGGGCTACGTTTTTGGAGTACCACAAGCCCTAATTGCTGGAGCAGCTCCTCTTACCAATGCCAACAAGGATTTAAAGTGGGAAACCACCGAGCAGACCAACGTAGGTATAGATATGGCAGTTCTCAACAACAGGCTAAGCCTATCGGCCGACTACTACATAAAGGATACAAAAGACATGTTGGTTGCGGTACCGGTTCCTGGAAATGTGGGGCTTAGGTACAACGCCCTAGTTAATGCAGGTAGCATAAGAAACAATGGCTTTGAGTTTACAGCAGAGTATAAGCAAACCCTTGGAGACTTTAGCTACTCAGTAGGAGGTAACTTTACCACAGTAAAAAACAAAGTAATATCGCTTGGTGGTGGAGAGGACATTTACTCGGCTCCATTCTTTGGAGAGTTTCTCACCCGTACCAGAGAGGGCGATCCCATTGGCTCATTCTATGGCTACGAAATAGCAGGTATTTTTCAGGATAAGTACGATGTTGAGGAGTATGTAAACTCTAAGGGACAACAGATACAACCAAATGCAAATCCTGGCGATTTTAAGTTCGTAAACCAAAACGACGACAATAAGATTGATGCCAACGATAAGGTAAACCTAGGAAGCCCTATACCAAAGTTCACCTATGGATTCAATGCCTCATTAAACTATAAAAGCGTTGATTTTCAAATATTCTTCCAAGGTGTTTACGGAAACAAAATATTTAACGGCAACAAGTACTTTACCGAGGGCGATGGCTACACAAACCTTAGCGTTGATATGCTTAATGCATGGTCGGGCAAAGGAACATCAAACACCCTACCCAACCCTGCTGGTAGCGCCAACAACCGCTTAGCATCGAGCCGATACATTGAGGATGGCTCATACCTTCGCCTAAAGAATGTTCAGCTTGGCTACACCCTTCCCGATGCAACGGCAAAAAGAATAGGCTTATCGAGACTTCGCGTTTATGTTGCAGCTACAAACCTGCTCACCATAACCAAGTACACCGGTTTCGACCCCGAAATTGGGGTAACAAACGGGCTAGACCTTGGCGTAGATAGGGGTACCTATCCACAAGCCAGAACCTTTACCATTGGTGCAACCGTGAATATTTAGTTTTTTGAAGATGCAAATAAGTACAGCTATGAGAACACGCATTCAACATATTTTGGTAATAGTATTTGCAGCACTACTTATTACCGCTTGCTCCGAGGACTTCCTAAACAAGGAGCCACTTGTTGACAATGTTATTGAGAACTTCTACAAAACAGGAAGCGATGCAATTTATGCCACCAATGCAGCTTACACCCCGCTACAATGGGAGTTTAACAACACCTACTTTAGCGAATGGATGCTTGGTGACATTGTTTCCGATGATGCGCTAAAAGGCGGAAACGGCATTAGCGACATGGGCGATATTTTCCTTCTGGAAAACTTTAACGGAACCCCAAGTAATGAGATACTCCTTGAGTTTTACAGAGCTCAATACCAAGGAATAAACCGTAGTAACCTTGCAATAAATAACATCCCCGCAATTCCTGTTGACGAGGATATGGACGAAAGCCTTAAACAAAGGCTAATTGCTGAGGCCAAGTTCCTAAGGGCATTTTACTACTTCCGCTTAGTTAAGGTGTTTGGCGGTGTACCTAAGGTTACTCGCTCGCTTAGCCCTTCGGAGTACGCAATGCCACGCGCTCACAAGGACACCATCTACAACCTTATTTACAAGGATTTGCTATCTGCAATTCCTCATCTTTGGAAAAAGTACGACTACGAACCCGAAGATATGGGACGCGTAACCAAAGGTGCTGCTCAAGCCCTACTAATGAAGGCTTACTTGTACAACAAACGCTGGGACGATGCACGCGCATGGGGCGACTCCATTATAGCATCAAGCGTATATGGGCTAAACAACAGCTATGCCGATAACTTTACACTTGCCGGAGAGAATGGCATTGAATCGGTTTTCGAAATACAGTACATGGAGGAGCCCACTAGCGACTATGGCGAGGGTAATGGATTTACAAGGGGAACGTTTACTGTAATACTTCAACGCACCAGAGTTTCAAACCTTGGCTGGGGCTTTAACCACCCAACTACCGATTTAATTAACGAGTATGAGCCCAGCGATCCTCGCAAAGATGCCACTATTACAGGTCCCGATGCCGATGTGTACTTGGGCAATGGATATCATAGCAAAAAGTACGCGCTAACAGGTTACCAGCTTGCGCACCCAACCCGTGCACCACTTAACTACAAAGTAATTCGCTATGCTGATGTGCTACTTATGTACGCCGAGGCTGCTTGTGAAATTGGCGACCTAGGCGCGGCCAAGCTAAAGCTGGAGGAGGTGCGCAACAGGGCTCGTCAGGGCAACAACACAATACTCCCCGAGTTCCCATACGGCAGCTACACCGACGACCAAGCGGGACTTCGCCAGGCCATACGCCACGAAAGGCGTGTTGAACTGGCCATGGAAGGGCAACGTTTCTTCGACCTTGTTCGCTGGGGCATTGCACCTCAGGTTATGAACGCCTATGCCGCAAACGAATCGGAAGCGGTAAAAGCACATATACAACCCTTTATTGAGGGCAAGCACGAGCTGTTCCCAATTCCTGAGGTTGAGCGTAACCTCAACCCTAATCTAGACCAAAATCCGAATTACTAAACACTCTCATATTTTCAAACTCCTAATACCAAACAGCTATGAATAAGAAAATTTTTATTGTACTACTAGCCGTTCTTCAAACAACGGTATTCTTCTCCTGTAGCGACGACGATGAACCTACAGTTGACGTGAAATCACGCTTCTCTGTTGCAAACGATGAGGTTGATGGATTTAAGGTTAACATAACCAACGACTCCGAAAACGCAACCAGCTACGAGTGGAACTTTGGCGATGGCAGCGAAACCGGAACCCAAAGCGCAACCACATTCTCTTACACCTACCAAGAGGCAGGTACCTACACCATTACCCTTACAGCAATTAACGGAAACGTTAAGAATGTATCTACAAAAGAGGTGGTTATATCGGGTATGACTCTTAAGCAGTTCCTAGCAGGAACCGAGGCTGCTGGTAAAGTTTGGCACCTTGAGTTCGACCTGCTAATAAATATGTTTAACCCCGATAATACCAGCGAGTGGTGGTACGGATGGAATTCACTTCCTACTGCCGACCAGCGCAACACCGTTCGCCATCACGAGTACATCTTTAAGCCCGATGGCTCATTCGAATTCAAAACCAACGGCTTCACCGTTCGCCCTGTAGCAGGGATACTGTTTGGCGATGCTCCCGAAACAAAAGGTTGGAGCGACGATGTTAGCTGGGAAAGCCTTATTGGCAAAGATTGCAGCACCTGGGGTAACAATGCTAACCTAACTTTCCAGATTAGCGATGCCTCTAAGTATGTTCCTATGTGTACAAACCGTATCACCATTGGTGGTAAGGGTGGTCACATTGGTCCTATGGATTGCGGTACACTAAAGGTTATCGACGAGCCTGCTCTTGAAACCTTCTACGAAGTGCTAAAATGGGCCGATGGTGGCGACCAGCCAGACACCGTTATCCTTTACACTCCTTGGGGTGGTAACGAGAATGGCGTTGGCACCGACAGACCTGCACTAGGTGTTATTACTCTGGTATCGTACAAAAACGAAAGCCAAATTCCTGTTGACGAAATAGTTGTTGAAAAACCTCTAGGCGTTTACGATATCAGCGAGACTTTTGAAACCGCTGGTACCATGACTTGGGTTGCAGACAATAGCCCAGCCGAATTTGTTGAGGATTTTGCTAACCCAGTATCGGGCGGCATCAACACCTCTGCTAAAGTGGGTAAATATGTTCGTGGCACACAGGATTGGGCAAACCTTCAGTTTGAGCTATCATATAGAATGAACCTGAGCACACGTAACGTATTCAAGATGAAGGTTTATATTGATAGCGAAGCTGCTGTTCCAACTGTATCGATGAAGCTACAGGACACCAAACAGGGCGGCAACGCTTGGCAAACACAAAAAGAAATAAAGTTAGAAGGCCTAACCAAGGGAGAATGGATTGAACTTACCTTCGACTTTAACGAAGTATCAACAAACGAAGCTTACGATAAAATTGTGGTTCAGTTTGGGGATGAGGGCGCTAACAAAGGAGATGGTCTATTCTACTTTGACGACCTAATCCTTCAATAGCGGATTAGCAATGTGTTTTTCGTTCTGGCCTCCCTCAACCACTGGGGGAGGCCTAACGGAAAGCAAGAACTACCCCAAAACAGTAATAAACTTGCACCTTGTGCCAATACACAGCAAAAATGAACAAAAGCATACTAACCATACTACTACTCTTTAGCGCCTTAACTCTTTTTGGACAGAACCAATTAGTATGGTCTGATGAGTTTGACTCAGAATCGCTTAACACCGAGTTCTGGAACTACGATATTGGCAACGGCGCAGGTGGTTGGGGTAACAACGAGTTACAGTACTACACCAATCGGCCAGAGAATATTAGCATTGAGAACGGCATACTAATGATTACCGCCCGCAAGGAGCTATACAATGGCTACAACTACACCTCGGCGCGCATACACTCCCGCAACAAGGCCTACTGGAGGTACGGACGCATTGAGATGAGAGCCAAGCTACCCAAAGGGCGCGGCACTTGGCCCGCTTTCTGGATGCTACCCCAAAAGCAGATTTACGGCTCTAACTACTGGCCCGATAATGGTGAGATAGACATTATGGAGTACGTAGGCTACCAGCCTGGTATTGTTCATGGTAGCGTTCACACCAACATGAACTATGGGGGCAACAGCATTACCAGAACCATTACCTACGCTGGTGTTGAGAACGATTTTCATATCTTTGCCATTGAGTGGTCGCCAGACATGATTAAGTTCTACGTGGATAACTACTACTATGGCAACTACTACCGTTCCAACCGCGATTGGCACTACTGGCCTTTCGACCAGAACTTTTTTCTGCTTCTCAACTTTGCCGTTGGTGGCAACTGGGGTGGTGCACAAGGTGTTGACGAAACCATCTTTCCACAAACCTACCAAATAGACTACGTAAGGGTTTACAACACCAACCCCACATCGGTTAACGACACGCAGGTTGAGGCTTCTACCATATCGGCTACTCCAAACCCAACATCGGGACTAGTTACGGTTAGAGTACAGGGCAATGCTCCAGAGCGTAGTACCATAAGCGTTTTCGATATGGTTGGCAACACGGTAATTGCCCCATTTATTAGCAACAACCAGTACACAACACTGGATTTGAGCCACCTTAACGCAGGCCTTTACTTAGTAAAGGTTAAAACTAAAGTGGAAACCAAAACCCTAAAGATTGTAAAAGAGTAATTCATCTGTTGATTTTTAGCCTATTACACAACAATTAGTTCGCATACACAGCGGCGAACAATCCCTTTTTTACATCATTTTTTCATAACGGAACCCATAAACCCAATGAAGAAGCTAGCATACATACTACTGGGAATCGCAATACTATCGGCATGCACAACAAGTAGCCATAGGGATTCTAACAGCGTACTCGAATCCAAAGTAGATTCCGTTTTAGCAAAGCTCACTCTGAATGAGAAAATTGGGCAAATGATGCAAATATCCAGCTACTACAGCAGCGATGCCGAGAAGCTAAAGGAACTGGTGCGCAAAGGCGCCATTGGCTCGCTTCTTAACGAGGTTGACCCAAAAGCGGTTAACGACCTGCAAAGGGCTGCCGTAGAGGAGAGCACACATGGTATTCCGCTAATTATTGGTCGCGATGTTATTCACGGTTTCAGAACCATTTTCCCCATCCCACTAGGACAAGCAGCAGCATGGAATCCTGAAATTGTGGAGAAGAGCTCGCACGTTGCAGCAACAGAGGCACGGTCTGTTGGCGTAACATGGACCTTCTCGCCCATGATTGATGTTGCCCGCGACCCACGCTGGGGACGCGTTGCCGAAGGTTACGGCGAGGACCCTCTCCTAACCTCTACTCTTGGAGCAGCAGCCATAAAGGGCTACCAAGGCAACAACCTTACAAACAACAACACCATGGCAGCATGCGCCAAGCACTTTGCAGCCTATGGCGCAGTAGAGGCTGGCAGAGATTACAACACCGTAATACTATCGGACCAGGAGCTACGCAACGTTTATCTCCCTCCTTTTAAAGCCGCCGTTGATGCTGGTGCGGTTACTTTTATGAGCGCCTTTAACGAGATTAACGGCGTACCTGCCACAGGAAACAAGCTACTGCTAACCAACGTGCTCCGTAACCAGTGGGGCTTTAACGGATTTGTGGTAAGCGACTGGTCATCGATTCCCGAGATGGTAAGGCACGGCTTTGCCACCGACGAGGCGCATAGCGCCATAATTGCCGCCGAAGCAGGTATCGATATGGAGATGTCCAGCGATGCATACGCCTTAAACTTAGCCCAATTAGTGAAGGAGAAAAAGATATCGGAAGAGGTAATAAACAATGCCGTTCGCAACATACTAAGGGTAAAGTTCCAGCTAGGACTTTTCGATAACCCCTACGTTGACGAAACGCTTAGCCAAAGGGTTATGGCTACAGACTCTGCAATGGCACTTGCACAAAAGGCTGCAGAGGAGAGCATTGTAATGCTAAAGAACGAGAACAACACCTTGCCCCTAAGCACAAGCATTAAACGGGTTGCCGTTATAGGCCCCATGGCAAACGACCGCTACGAGCAGCTTGGCACATGGATTTTTGATGGCGATACAAATCTTACCATTACCCCATTGCACTCAATAAAGAAGCTATTGGGTAACAATAAAGTGCTATTTAGCAAAGCCCTTACCCATAGCCGCGACAACAGCACCAGCAGCTTTGCCCAAGCCAAAAGCATGGCAAAGAGCGCCGATGCGGTGGTTGTGTTCATTGGCGAGGAGTCCATCCTATCGGGCGAGGCACATGGCCGGGCAAACATAGACCTTCCGGGCTCGCAAGCGCAACTGGTTAAGGAACTGGCTAGCACAGGCAAACCAGTAATTGCAGTAATTATGGCAGGCCGTCCGCTCTCCATTGGAAATATAATGCCCTACACAAGCGCCATACTATACGCTTGGCACCCAGGAACCATGGGCGGCCCAGCAATTGCAAACGTGCTGTTTGGGGTAACTAACCCATCGGGTAAGCTGCCCATATCGTTCCCTCGTTCGGGCGGACAGTGCCCCATCTACTACGCAAAGAAGAATAGCGGCCGCCCAGCCGATTACACCAACTGGGTTCCCATTGATAAGATTCCAGTTAGGGCTCCCCAAACATCGCTGGGGAACACCAATCATCATCTTGATGATGGTTTTGAGCCCCTTTTCCCATTTGGGTTTGGCCTCTCCTACACCACGTTTGAGTACGGCGACCTAAGCCTATCATCGGAAAAAATGGGAACCAACGGAGCAATTACCATATCCGTAACCATTACCAACACAGGAAAAACAGGCGGTTACGAAATAGCACAGCTATACACCCACGATGTTGTGGGCAACATTACACGCCCAGTAAAGGAGCTAAAGGGCTTTGCAAAGATTTGGCTCGATGCGGGCGAATCAAAAAGCATTGAGTTTACACTTAGCGCCAGCGACTTGGCCTTTTACAAATCGTGGAGCGAGCAGGTTGTTGAACCAGGACAGTTCCGCCTATGGGTGGGCGGCAGCTCAACAACGGGCTTAACCCAACAATTTAGCATTGAGTAACGCACAGCAAAACGCACTATAAACACTTAACGATACTAAACATGAGACTAGCACTAGCACTTTCGGCCATTGCGCTTGCTGCCCTTGCATCGTGTAACAGCGGAGCCAACAGCAACAAGGATGAGTACACTATGGTTTGGAACGATGAGTTTGACACCGATGGACTACCCGATAGCAACAAGTGGAGCTACGACACCAGCGGTAACTCCTGGGGATGGGGTAACGAGGAGGCTCAGTGGTACACCAGCAACAACCTAAAGAACAGCTACATTAAGGATGGCATGCTTCACATTGTTGCCATTAATGAGCCCACTGGCGAAAGGCAGTTCTCATCCAGCCGACTAATTACCAAGGGCAAGGGCGATTGGCTTTACGGCAGAGCCGAGATTAGAGCTAAGCTCCCATCGGCAAGGGGTGTATGGCCAGCCATTTGGATGCTCCCAACCGACAATGCTTACGGCATTTGGCCATCAAGTGGAGAGATTGATATAATGGAGCACGTGGGCTTTGTTCCCGATACGGTTTACGCATCAACCCACTGCGAGAGCTACTACTTTAAAATAGGCACACAAAAAACCAAAGGCATATACGCTCCCAATGTACACAACCAGTTCCATGTGTACACCATGGAGTGGACTCCAACTGAGATTAACATGTACATGGATTCCACAAAGTACTTCACCTTTAAAAACGAGAACACATCGTACAAGGAGTGGCCCTTCGACAAGCCGTTCTACATGATTCTGAACGTTGCCGTGGGTGGCCATTGGGGCGGAGTAAAAGGAATTGATTCATTGGCCTTCCCTCAAACAATGGTGGTTGACTATGTGAGAGTTTTCCAAAAGAAGAAGTAGAGATTTAGGTACATTTAGGTTTAGCGAGGGATAGGCTAAGGGGGCGCTAAGCGCCCCCACTTTCTGCTTCACCACATAACCAATATTTCAAAACGCAATAGCAATAGCATTAGTATGAATACATCATCACTCAAATTGCCTTTCAAAGAAAAAGTGGGCTACGCGCTTGGCGATACTGCTTCGCACTTTGTTTGGGACATGGTTGGCTTTTGGCTCATGTTTTTTTACACCGATATTTACGGAATATCGGCCGCTGCTGCCGGTACCATCATGCTTATTGCCCGTTTCTGGGATATGGCTATCGACCCGATTATTGGCGTACTATCCGATAGAACCAACACCCGCTGGGGTAAGTTCCGTCCATACATCCTGTTTGGCGCAGTTCCCTACGCGGTGCTATCGGTGCTAACCTTTACCACACCCAACTTTGGCGAGTTTGGCAAAATCCTTTACGCCGGCACAACCTACGTGCTGCTTATGACCGCCTATGCGTTTATAAACCTCCCCTACTCTGCCCTGGGCGCCGTTATGTCGCCCGATACCTACGAGCGGGCAGGGCTTAACACCTACCGCTTTATAGCCGGCTTTGTGGGGCAATTTGTGGTTACTGGGCTTGCCCTTACCCTTGCCGAATTCTTTGGCGGTGGCGATAAGGCGCAGGGATTTCAGTACACCATTGTGCTATTTGCCTTTTTAAGCCTTGTATTCTTCTTTATCACCTTTAAAACAACCAAGGAGAGGGTTAGCCCTCCCAAGGAGCAAGAAGCCTCTTTTTTCGATGATTTTAGCGGTCTTATAACAAATAGAGCGTGGTTAATACTTGCCATTGTGGGTATCATCTCGTTTATAATGTTTGCCATACAAAATGCGGCTGTGGCCTACTACTTTAAGTACTACATTGGCAATGAGAATAACGTACAGCTATTCAACGTAGTTGGTACCGTAGCGCTTATTGTTGCGCTCCCACTATCAAAGCCACTAGCCAAACGATTTGGAAATCGTAACGTATTCATTGGCAGCTCCATTATCTCAGGAATATTCTTTATGCTGATATATCTGCCCGGAGTAGATAATCTGGTTAGCGTTTACATCTTTAACGTCCTTGCAAAAATGGCCTATGCACCAGCTGTTCCGCTGCTTTGGACCATGATTGCCGACTCTGCCGATTACGGCGAGTGGACCACAGGCAGGCGCGCCACAGGGCTATACTTCTCGGCGGCCGTTTTTGCACAAAAGGCTGGTTGGGGTATTGGAGCCGCTCTTGCGGGGTGGATTTTAACTATATCGCAATTTGTACCCAACGCCGTACAAACCGATACCGCAATAACGGGTATCAAACTCCTAGTATCAGTAATTCCGGGCTTGCTATACATGTCGTGCGCCATATTCATGATTTTCTATAACATCGACTCAAAAACCACTGAGCAGATGAAACGCGACCTTGACCTTATTCGCGAGCAGGAGAAAAACAATAGCTAGAGAACATTAACGCCCATACAAACGGACTTAGCAATGAACAACCTCTTTATTGGTAGAAATAAGCTAAACAGCAATCCCAATACGGCCAAGGGCAGTTTTACCCTTATTGGTAACGAGAAGTTTTACCAAATTGAGGAGTACGATACCATGCTCCCCTTCTTTATTAGCCTTGCCAGCGACTCCAACCACTGGATGTACATATCCAGCACGGGCGGCTTAACGGCTGGCAGGATTAGCCCCGACAATGCCCTATTCCCTTACTATACCGACGATAAGATACACGAATCGGCGGAGAGCACAGGGAGCAAAACTATACTACACGTTAACAAGGATGGCCACACCTACCTTTGGGAGCCATTCTCACAGCGCTACAGCGGCATTTACGCCATCCAGCGCCGGATACTTAAGAGCACAACAGGCAACAAGCTTATTTTTGAGGAGCACAATATCGACCTTGGGCTAACATTCTGCTACGGATGGATGAACTCCGACCAGTTTGGATGGATAAAGAAAAGCTGGCTCACCAACATCTCCAGCCAAAGCATTGAGGTAAGGCTAATTGATGGGCTTCAGAACATACTTCCATACGGCGTTAACCAGTTTACACAAAGCAAATTCTCAACACTTGTTGATGCTTACAAAAAGAGTGAGCTAATTGCCAGCGTTAGCCTTGCGCTCTTCCGCATGGAATCGTTAATGGCCGATAGGGCTGAACCCAGCGAAGCGCTTAGAACAACCACCGTTTGGACTTATGGACTGGAGAACAACCTCTACCTACTTAGCTGCAACCAGCTAAACGCCTTCCGCCACGGAGGTGCCATAACCAACGAAACCGAATCGAAAGGTGTGCGCGGTGCATTCTTTATTGCCAACAGCACAACACTTGCTGCCAACGAAACCAAAACGTGGTACTTTGTTGCCGAGGTTAATCAGGATGCGGTTAGGGTTAACAACCTTATTCATCTGCTGGAAATCAGCAATAACATTGATACTCTACTTGAGGAGAGCATTGATAGGGGAACGCAAGCCCTACAATCCATGATTGCCCAAGCCGATGGCATACAGCACACAGCCGATGAGCATATTGCCGCACGCCACTTTGCCAACGTGCTGTTCAACGTAATGCGCGGAGGCATATACAGCAATGGCTACAGTATTGGCAAAACCGATTTCGCTAAGCACATAAAGCACTTCAATGCCGATACGTACAGCGCGCATGCCGATTTCCTAAACAGCCTACCAAACACCATTGGCTATGGGGAGCTATCGCAAAGGGTGCAGGCGCAAGGCGATGCCCAATTGTACCGCCTGTTCCTTGAGTATTTGCCACTTACGTTTAGTCGGCGCCATGGCGACCCTAGTCGTCCGTGGAACGCATTCAACATCAACGTAAAGGACCAACACGGGAATCGCATACTCTACTATCAGGGTAACTGGCGCGATATCTTCCAGAACTGGGAGGCTCTGTCGCTATCATACCCTGGGTTCATAGACTCCATCATAGCCAAGTTCCTTAACGCAACAACTGCCGATGGCTACAACCCCTACCGCATAACATCGGAAGGGATAGATTGGGAGGTTATTGAGCCCGATAATCCGTGGTCGAACATTGGGTACTGGGGCGACCATCAAATAATCTACCTGCTTAGGCTATTGGAGCTATCGAACAGCCATTTCCCCGAGCAAATTAGCGGATGGCTAACCCGTAGCATATTTGCATACGCCAACGTTCCGTATCGCATAAAGGGATACAACCAAATAGTTGCCAATCCCAAGAGTACGGTAACCTTTGATACCGCTCTGCACAAATCCATAGAAAAGAGGGTTGCAACCATAGGCGCCGATGCCAAGCTGGTACAGAGTGCCGATGGCAACGTTAAGCTGGTTAACCTAACCGAGAAGCTGCTTAACACGCTGCTTGCCAAGCTTAGCAACTTTATACCAGAAGCGGGCATATGGATGAACACTCTTAGGCCAGAGTGGAACGATGCCAACAATGCGCTTGTGGGTACGGGGGCATCAATGGTAACGCTGTACTACATGCAGCGGTTTGTGAGGTTTACCACGGAGCTACTTGGCGCAAGCACAGCAGGGAAGTTTGAGGTATCGGAGGAGATAGCCACATTCCTTAACGCCGTGCACAAAAGCTTAATGGAGTATAGCCATTTGCTTAGCTCCCGTTTCGATGACCAATCGCGGCGGAACGTTACTAACCAGCTAGGATATGCTGGCGAAAGCTACCGTAATGCCGTTTACCAAGGCTTTAGCGGGAATAGGGTGAGCGTAACCAAGGCTGAGCTGCTGGCATTTCTTGAGCTAACGCGGGCGTACATTGCTCAATCGGTTAGGGAGAACAAACGCCCCGATGGTATGTACCACGCCTACAACCTTGTTAGCTTTAGCGATGATGCAATAGCCATTCGCCACCTAAGCGAGATGCTTGAGGGGCAAGTTGCCGTGCTTAGCTCCGGCTCACTTGGTGCTGCCGAGGCCGTTGAGCTGCTTGACTCGCTTAGGCGGAGCGCCATGTACCGTGCCGACCAGCAGAGCTACACGTTGTACCCCAATAAACAGCTGCCCACGTTCCTTGAAAAGAACAATATCCCCGCTGAGCTGCTTGCAACAAGCACGCTGCTAAAGGAACTGGTATCGGAAGGGGACACACAGATTGTATCCAGAGATTTGCGAGGTGATGTTCACTTTTGTGCCGATTTTATTAACGCAGAGCACCTAGCCCTTGCCCTTGATAAGCTTAACGAGAGCAAACCAGTGGCCGCAGCCGAGCGTAAGCAGATTATGGACATATACGAGCAGCTATTCGACCACCAATCATTTACGGGACGCTCCGGAACGTTCTATAAGTACGAGGGGCTTGGCAGCATTTACTGGCACATGGTATCGAAGCTACTGCTGGCCATAGGCGAAAACATTCAGCGGGCCGTGGCTAACAACGAGGATGAGGCAACCATAAGCGCCCTAAGGCGCCATTACAACGAGGTGAAGAGGGGTATTGGCGCGCACAAATCGCCAACGGAGTACGGCTCGTTCCCATTTGATGCGTACTCGCATACTCCCATGATGGCGGGCGTTCAGCAACCCGGTATGACGGGACAGGTTAAGGAGGATATTATATCGCGATTCCATGAGCTGGGAATTACCGTGAATGGCGGGTGCATAAGCATCAACACATGGATGCTAAATGCCGATGAGTTTGATGCAACAAGCGTTCCGAGCATTACGATTACCTATTGCTCCATACCCTTTAGCTATGTGATTGATGGGAAAACGGGTGTGACCATCCATTACAGCGATGGAACCATATCGACCCAAAACGGCTACACGCTACCTCAGGATGTTAGCCAGCAGATATTTATGCGCAGCGGTAGCATTGCCATGATAGAGATTCACACAGCCAACGGCTAGCACAGTTTAGTTAAGCGAGATAGACAGTTAAGGGAAAGAGCCCTCCGGAGAAACACTGGAGGGCTCTTTTATTGGCGTATAAGCATTACGTCCATCTACTTATCCGTTCTGTATCATCGGCGAGCTCTGCTGATAGCGATTTCACCCTTGATTTAAGCAAGTCCTTGCGGCCCTCCAGGGTACGTGTATAAATTAGCTTGCAGCCACCTACGCGTTGCCGCCACATTTCCTCCAGATACTCTGCAGTCCTCTTATGCTGACCTATCAGCTCTGGTACAGAGTGATAATCGTGCTGAGAGAAGACCCTTAGCAAAGAGTTCTTTCTTTTGATTATGTAGCGCGGATTATCAATAACCCCAATAATCTCCTGCAGCGATTTAATGAAAATTGATTTCTCAAATGTTGTACCCCCATGCAGATGGCAGTATATTGAGCCGAAGCTATCAACCGATGACTTCACCTCCAACTCTGAGGCGCTCGTTTTAATTGTCCCCATCTTCACCAGCGAAGCCAACAGCGCCTCTCCCACTGCCTGAACATCCTTGGAGATATCTCTATACATGATAAGCAATCGCAAGGCTTTGTAGAATCGCCTACCAAATATAACAAGCCCCGTTAACCCAACTATCATTAGAAACTTGAGAAAGTCTTCCTTGGAATGAAGATTCCGAGCTGTTCTACCCATACCCTCCAGCACCGTTCTAACAAACGCGAGCAAGCTTGCACCCAGCGCCATCATAAAACTCATGATGGTTCGGTTGTAATACATAGTTTTATCGGCTGTGTAGCTCTCATTTCTAGGATACGGAACCTTTATCTCCTCTGTTATCACATTTCCTTTCTGAAGAGCACTGTGCCACTTATTTTTAATTAACCCCCGTTGACTTGCCCAAAAGGTTGAGACACCGTTATACTCTGCAATACTTGCGCTGTTGAACTCAAGGGGAACGCCAAGCCTATTTATACCATTCTCTATTGAATCATCAACACTACTAACGCCAACAAAGGTTTTAAACCTACGCTTTAGCAGCTCAATATCCTCCCCTCCATCGGCTCTGGTGGGATCAACACAGGCTAAATGCCAAATATTACCGGTTTTATCAGGATTTATGAGCGTGGTACGAATTGCGCGCCCTCTCATTTGGTTGGAAAGCACATATGAGCCTACAAAACTGGCCAGTATCAATGAGTTTATAGTAGGTGCATCCCAGCCCTCACCTAGAAGCGATTTTGTTCCTATCAAAACATGTATCTCGCCCTGCTCAAAGATCTGTGTAATAAGCCTTACTATTAAATGTTTTACCGCTTCATTCATGCTTACAATAAAATAGCGATCATCGTAAGGTAATGAAGTGTAACCAAGAGAATCTACACCTAGCTCTTTAGACTTTGCAATGAGGTTTGGTAGCGCTTGCGTTGGAACAACAACTAGAGAACCAGAAAGAATACCAACCTTTATTTGCTGATTATTGGTTCTACGCAGCTGCTCAAATATTGGCATGACACCAATTTTATGTAACGGAAGATTGTTTTGATCTGCACTCACCAAGTACTCCTTTCGTATGTAATCGGAAAGGATAACCATGCGCAGATTGTTGCCAAGCACGCCATGCTCAACATCTACTATCTTACTTATGCTTTGAAGTTTGCTTAGGGAGGAGCCTAGCGAGCTACTAATTTTGTGGTTATAAGTAAAACTAACAGTGTGTTTCTCCAGCAACCCATTACGCTTGAGCTTACCAATAAGTTTTTCCTGGTGATCCTCATAAGTAGTAAAGTTTTGCTTGTCGGTAAAGAGGTAAAACGTTAGGAACTCCTCGGCCCAGCGGTAAGTAAGTTGGGGTATCTTTAATTGCTTGTTGCCAATTACATCCAAATGAACTTTAGCTATTTCTACACCAGCTGCTTTTAGAAATATAAGCATGGCAGAATAGCACTCCAAGTTACTGTAAATCCAATCTAAATTCTGCAAGGGAGATACAAAAGCAGGGTGCTCCGCAAGAGCCGTCACCAATGTGGTGTCGGTCTTTAAATCGTCAAAAACAACACCAGCCCTCTTTCTCTGCTCCAGAACAATTTGCTTCTCCTCATCGGTTGGCTCCGATAAGTAAACATAATCCTGATGAGGACATAAATCGTTCTCAAGCACAAGTTCTGGAACTGATATTTCGGCATCAACCGGTCCATTCAGGTCAACGTATCGCTTCCATTCTGAGTAGGAAACATCATAGGGAGGGGTTGCTGTTAACCCTACCATTGTTGGGCTTAGCGCACATTTTAAAGAATTAAGTGGCTTCCACCACTCATTTTTTAGGTGATGCGCCTCGTCAAGCACAATGGTACCAACGCCCTTCTGGCGAAGCAAGCGAACCACCTCATCGGTGTTAACAACCTTTACACGTCGTCCAACGGACTCACACCCCTCCTCCTCTTCGCTATCAAGAGCATCAACTTCATCCTCAATAACTGTATTTGTTGATGCTGCATGTAGCGCTTGGTAAGTAACCACGGTTAGGAACTCTGGTTTACGGATATCTTTAGATATCCAACTGGGAACATCGGGCGATTGCAGAAACAGTTCGCAGAAACGCTGTATCCATTGATTCCTTATTGCCACTGAGGGGGCAAATATTAACGTTGGTTTATTTATCCTTAGTGCTACTTCGAGCCCTAAAACGGTTTTACCTGAGCCTGGGGGTGCAATTATATGCAGATGGTTATCGGTGAGGTGAAATGACAACTCATCGAGAACCCTCTTTTGGTACTTACGCCACGGATACTTAAATGCGATGCTTTTGGGAAACTCTTTCATTGATAAAAGCGCAAATGCAATTATAAAGGGAAAACAATCAGGGGACAAACACACCTATAAATGACCAAACTCAAGCCACTTGGCCCAATCCAGCCTATTATTACTTTTGGCGCAGCTAACTGCCTTCTCAAATGGATACTTTACGCTTATTTGAGCTACCTGCTGCACACCGTTTGCTATATCCAACATGCAGTACTGAGCCATATTATTATGGCTCTCCATTTTATGGTAAATGGGCAGTTCATCATCATAAGCCTGCAAACCAACGCTACCAGGATTTATAATTAAACGCTTTGAGGTTTGTACCTGTCGGCATGTATGGCTATGGCCACAAAGGATAACAGAAGCTTTAACTCCCGTTAGGTAAGTCTCCACAATGCCCTCTGCGTTAACCTGTCGGTACCCATCCTTTAAATCTTCTAACAGGTACGTTTTATCGGAATTTGGTGTGCCGTGAAACGCACAAATATCACCATCTAGTTCTAAAACCTGGGGCAAAGCCCTTAGCCATTCAATTGCATCGTTACACAAGCTATCAACAACGTAGTTCATTGTAAAGTGCTTTGTCCTATCCGTTAAGTTCTCAAGGATTGCTCTATCCTGATTTCCTGATACCGACAAAATATTGTAGGAACGAATTAGCTGATAGGTCTCATTGGGCTTTAGCGGTCCGTAGAGGCTATCGCCTAGGTTTACAATTAGATCGGGCTTGCGCCTGCTAATATCCTCAAGAACACTACTTAAAGCCCAGTAATTGCCATGAATATCCGATAGTACTGCTACTCTCATGCAACTCTATATTTTATTACTTATTATGTTAGAGCACGGTTATGCCCTCATAAGCAAGAGAGCATTAACCAATGCAACACATTCCATTTACATTCTACTCTCCACCTCTTTTTTTAATGCGGCATTCATCTGCAGGTATCCTTGCTCTGTTTTTTTTATCATCTCTCCCATAAAAATCACCATAGGTCCCATGAAGCGCTCCACTTGAGTAAATCGGGTTTTACTGGGTGTTATAGGCTCCACAATAAATGCATGATCCCCACGGTAAACTACACCAAGAAAACCACCACCCCACACTATTCTCTGCATTGGTTTTACCTCAAATACAGTAGGCTTAAAAATCATTGGCTTAAGTCCTGGCGACACAACCTTTATTCGCAACTGCGCACCAATAGTAAGGGAACCTTCCACCAATGGAATAAACTGATTCCACCGCTCCCACGATTTGAAATCGGTCAACACATCCCAAACCCTATCAGGCGAAGCCTCAATTTCAAC
>DHVO01000150.1 GCA_002412705.1 Bacteroidales bacterium UBA5206
ACTACGAAGGTACTTCGTTAACCAACGATAAGCGCGGTCTTTGGGGCGGTCTTATTGTGCTTGGCAACGCCAAATTGAACTCTACCCCAGGCGAAACCGCTATTGAGGGTATCCCAACAACAGAACCTAGAGGTCTTTATGGTGGAACCAACGATACCGACAACAGTGGTATTATTAAGTACGTTTCAATACGCCATGGAGGTACCGATATTGGCGAGGGTAACGAAATTAACGGCTTAACCCTAGGCGGTGTAGGTTCTGGAACTACCATTGAGTACGTTGAGGTTCTTGCAAACAAGGACGACGGAGTTGAATTCTTTGGTGGTACTGTTAACACTCGCTATGTACTAGTGTCAAACTGCGGCGACGACAGCTACGACTACGACGAAGGATTTCGCGGTAAAGGTCAGTTCTGGGTTGCCATACAGGATCCAACAGCAGCAAACCGTGGCGGTGAGCACGATGGTGGTACAAACCCAGAAGATGGAGAGCCTTACGCTAAACCAGAAATTCGCAATGCTACTTTTATTGGTAAGGGAACTGCAAATGCACTTGGAGAGGACGACCTAATCATTTTCCGCGACAATGCAGGTGGATTCTACTACAACTCAATTTTTGTAGGCTTCCCTAAGGGTATCAACATTGAGATTCTTGGTGATGGCGACAACTACTCACAGTGCTCTTACAAGCAAATGGTTGATGGCAACCTAAAAATTGAGAACAACCTATTCTACGGTGTTGCCGACAACTCTGCAGCAAAACTACTTTACGTTAAAAAGGAGAGCAAATCAACCATTAGCGATGCTACGGTTGCTACAGCAAACAGCTGGGTTGCCACCTACTGGACTTCGGCTAATAACGTAAACGATGTTGACCCAGGCGTATCAGCAGCTAACCCTGTTCCAACAGGAAATGTTAGCGGTGCAGCTCAATCTACCGACAGCTGGTTTATGAATGTATCCTACAAAGGCGCTTTTGAACCTGGTGTTGCAAACCATTGGGCTAAAGGCTGGACAAGAACTTTTGCTAACTAATTAATTACACAATACCTATCGGGAGTTAGTCGGACGAATTCTATTCAACGACTGATTCCCGATAATCAATTTTAAACCTCTTTTGATTTTTAAAGCATTTAAGCATTAACAAATACACCACCTAATAATGAACAGATTAATAATTACCCTTGCCTTTATCGTCGCATTTGTTGGCTTCGGCTTTTCGCAAAATGGCAGTATTACGGGTAATGTTATCGACAAGGATAGAGGCGAAACCCTAATTGGTGCAACCATTATTATAGAGGGCACAACTACGGGTACAACTACCGATTTTGACGGAAACTACACCTTAAAAGGATTAACACCTGGAACCTATAGCATTGTATGTTCATTTATCTCCTACGAGCCCATTAAGGTTACAGGCGTAGAAGTAAAGTCAACCACTCCAACTGTTATCAACTTTAGCCTTCGCGAGGCAACCATTGGCCTAGAAGAGGTTGTGGTATCGGCACGCGCGGTGCAAAAAACGGAGCAAGCATTGCTCACCCTACAGCGCAAGTCGGCAAACGTACTCGATGGCATATCGGCACAGCAAATTAGCCGCCTAGGCGATAATGATGCCGCTGGCGCACTAAAGCGCGTTACTGGAATATCGGTTGAAGGTGGCAAGTACGTTTACGTTCGTGGACTTAGCGACCGATACAGCATAACCACTCTGAACAAAGCGGAAATTCCGGGTCTAGATCCCAACCGCAACACGGTACAAATGGACCTATTCCCCAGTAACATTATTGAGAATATGGTTGTTAGCAAGACCTTCTCACCAGAACTACCCGGCTCATTCTCTGGTGGGTATGTAAACATCGTTACAAAGGATTTTCCTGAGAAGTTCACCTTCCAGCTATCCATGGGAATGGGTTACAACTCCAACAGTAACTTAAAGAACGACTTTTTACTATACAAGGGAGGAAAAACGGACTGGCTAGCTTTTGACGATGGTACTCGCGCTATGCCTAATGAGGCAAAGGGGCAAATCCCATACCTTTACGAAAACGACGCTAAGCTTACGCAGATAACCCGTTCTTTTAGCAAGCAAATGGCCCCAGAGCAGGTTAACTCTTTCCTTAACCAGAGCTACTCAATATCAATGGGTAACAAGAAGGAACTTTTAGGCAAAGATTTAGGCTACCTTGTTAGCCTTACCTACCAAAACGATTTTTCACAAACCAACAATGGCGAAACCAATAGGTATAAACTAACGGATAAGAACTCGCAATACTTAGTACCCGAACTAGTTCTCCCCTACGACCTAAAGGGCAATCAGGAGGTGCTATGGGGTGCAATGGGAACTGTAAACTACAAGCTAAACAACAATAATAAGGTAGGCGTTGTGCTAATTCACAACCAGAGCGGCCAGTCGTCGGCACGTATGCAGGAAGGGCGCAAACCATCCGATGGCGACATGCACTACCAAACCCGCACGCTACAGTACCTTCAAAGAGGTTTTACCTCGTACCAGCTAAAGGGAGAGCATGTGCTTCCAACATTGGGCAAAACAAAGATTGAGTGGCTATCGTCTTACACCGTGTCCACACAGGACGAGCCAGATCTACGTTTCTTCACCAACAGCTATGCTGTTAATGGTACCGATACCGTTTATAGCATAAACCCAACGCTTTACCCTGTTCCTACCCGTTACTTCCGTAACATGGAGGAGTCGAACTGGGACAACAAGCTCGACATTGAAATCCCCGTTAAAATTGCAGGCAAAACAGGAAAGGTGATGCTTGGCGGAGCTGCAGTGCTCAAGAACAGGGCATTTAGGGAGAAAAGTTTTACCTACCGCGAGAACTCAAACACCTTCAATGGTAATATTACCGAGTATTTTGCTGATGAAAACCTACATGCTCCCGATGGGATTTATATATCAAACTCAAAATCGACAAACGAAAAGAACAGCTACGATGGCGAGCAGCTTGTTGCGGCTGGTTACTCGTTGTTAGACCTTAGCCTAACCAGCAAATTAAGGGCAAATGTTGGTGCACGCGTAGAGCACACCAATATTCTAACCCAGAGCTTAAGGGCAAATGTTGCCAAGGGCGAAATCACATCAACCGATATACTGCCAGCACTAAACCTAACCTACTCGGCAACAGAGAAAACCAACTTCCGCCTTGCGGCTAGTAGAACCCTTGCACGACCATCGTTTAGGGAGTTGGCACCTTATGCATCGCTCGATTTTGTTGGCGATTTTGTTTTTGTGGGTAATGCCAACCTTGATAGAACCCTAATTGATAACTTCGACTTACGCTGGGAAACCTTTATGAACTCTGGCGAAATAATATCACTTAGCGTATTCTACAAGATGTTTCACAACCCTATAGAGCGCACCTTTAACACCGAAGCAGCAAACCCAGAGCTAACCCTACGTAATGTTGATGAGGCTAGCCTATATGGTTTGGAAATTGAATTCCGCAAAAACTTGGATTTTGCCCAAATCACCAAGGATTTTAAGGTTGGATTAAACCTAACACTAGTAAAATCGCAAGTTAGCATTGATAGCAAGGAGCTGGAGCTAAAACGCCATTTCGATCCATCCTTTAGCAACACCCGTGTTATGTTTGGACAATCGCCATATATAGTAAATGCACACATAGGCTATAGTAACGAGAAGAATGGAATAAGCGCCAACCTAGCCTACAACATATCAGGTGAAAGGTTATACTTAGTAAATGCAACAGGGGTTCCTGATGTTTACGAGACACCACGCGGACAAATGGACTTTAACATTAGCAAAACGTTTGCCCAGAAGTACTCTCTTAAGCTATCGGCAAAGAACCTACTCGATTCGCCCTACAAACAAACCTACGAATACGGAGGTAAGGAGTACGTTTTTAGTAACTACTCGTTAGGCAGAACCTTTTCGTTCAGCATTTCGTACTCATTCTAGTAACTGGTACAAAAATTGAAAGAAAAGAAAATCGAGAGTAAAGCATTTATAACCTTCACCATAATCTGTTCACAATGAAAAGACTTTTAATACTTATAGCGCTACTTATAGCCTCGCAGTACACCTTTGCCCAGCTAACACAAAGTGACGATGGCAGGTACTTCGATCAAAACAAAAAGCCATATACTGGCCTCTATAGCGAGAAGTATCCTAATGGGAACCTCCGAATTGAGATGAACATTACCGATGGTATGCTTGATGGCACTTACAAAACCTATTTTGAGAATGGCCAGCTAAACGAAATCCGCTCCTACAAAGCAGGAAAAATGGACGGAGTATGGGAAACCTTTAATGATAAAGGGGTTAAAACCGCCGAAGCGAGCTTTAAGGATGGCGTAAAGCATGGAAAATGGTTTGTTTGGGACGATGCAGGCACCATGCGGTACGACATGACCTACAACAACGGAAAGAAGTCGGGAAAGTGGATAATTTACGATGCCCAAGGGAATATCCTAAGCGAAAAAAGTTACGAATGAGAATATTTTTACAATCTTTGCAAAGGCTGAGGGTTTTCCTTCAGCCTTTTTCTCATTATAAACGCAAAATAGTGAGCCAATAACGGTACGGTTACCTCACTACTCTCAAGTATTACGCTATGGATATTTTTAAAGATAAGCTTTGCTGGATAACCGGTGCTTCATCTGGAATAGGCCAGGCTTTAGCGCTTGAACTGGCAAAAGAGGGAGCAAAACTAGTAATCTCATCGAACCAGCAAACCGATTTGGATAAAGTTAAAGAGCAATGCTTACAGCACACCTCCTTTTGTGAGGCTATAGCTTTTGATCTTTCCAACCCAGTGGTTGTTGAGCAAACAGCCCTAGAGGTGCAGCAAAAGTACGGAGCTATATACCTGCTTATTAACAATGGTGGCATAAGTCAGCGCGCCTTAGCCATTGACACATCCATTGCCCTTGATAGGAAGATTATGGAAATAGACTTCTTCTCCTATGTGGTGCTCACAAAGGCTATACTACCCAAAATGATTGAGGCTGGCGAAGGGTACATTGCAGCAACAAGTAGCATATCGGGCAAGTTTGGTTTCCCGCTACGATCCATGTACGCATCGGCCAAGCATGCCATTCAGGGTTTCTTTGAAACCATTAGGCTGGAGCTCCTGCCCCACAATATTTTTGTAACCATAGCCTATCCCGGCCGGGTTCAAACCAACATATCGCTAAATGCACTTGAAAAAGATGGCACTCCCCACGGGAAAATGGATCCAGGGCAAGCCAATGGCATACCTGCCGATGTTTGCGCCCAACGTTACCTCAAGGCCATAAAAAAGCGCAAACCAGAGGTGCTTATTGGTGGTAAGGAGCTGCTAATGGTGCACATAAAAAGACTTTTCCCAAGAATATTCTACCAAGTTATTGGAAATATAAAAACAACCTAAACCTAACATACCACATCGCAATGGAAAAGATAATTTGTGGCATACAGCAAATTGGTATTGGTGTTGCCAACAATTACAAGGCATGGAGCTGGTACATTAAGGCATTTGGCGTTGACGTTCGCGTGTTTGAGGACGACACCGTAGCCGAGCTTATGCTTCCCTATACTGGGGGACAGCCCCAAAAGCGTCACGCATCGCTTGCCATTAACATGCAAGGTGGCGGAGGCTTTGAGATTTGGCAGTACTCTGGACGAACACCTCTTGCTCCTTCATTTGATGTTACGCTTGGCGATCTTGGAATTTTCGCAGCTAAAATAAAGTGTTTCGATGCTACCAAAGCCTATCATCACCTAAAATCGCAGGGAATTGAGCCGCTTGGCGATGTTCACTCTGGTCCCGATGGTAAACTGCACTTCTTTGTAAAAGACCCATTTGGTAATCATTTCCAGGTAATTGAAAGCAATTCGTGGTTTAACAACCTCGATAAACCAACAGGTGGCACTTATGGTGCTGTTATTGGTGTTTCCGATATTGACAAATCGCTTGTGGTTTACCAAAAGATTTTGGGCTACGATAAAATAGTATTTGATGGCGTTGACTCATTTAACGACCTAAAAGATCTACCCGGCGGAACACGGCAAATGCGCCGAGTTGTACTAACCCACAGCTCTCCCCGGAAAGGAGCGCTTAGCGAGCTAATAGGCGACAGCCAAATTGAGCTAGTTCAGCTAGTTGACGACAAGGCAAACAAGATTTTTGAGAATCGTTTCTGGGGCGACTTAGGATTTATTCACCTCTGTTTTGATGTAAAGCACATGAGTGCTCTGGAAAAGGAGTGCAACGAGGCTGGATTCCCATTTACCGTTAACTCAAACGTTAAGCATAACGCTAACGGTAGCTTTGATATGGGCGAAGCAGCTGGGCATTTTACCTATATTGAGGATCCCGACGGAACTCTTATTGAGTTTGTTGAAACTCATAAAATCCCCATTATGAAAAAGCTTGGCCTTTTCATAAACCTAGACAAGCGCGATCCTGAAAAGCGATTACCACGCTGGATGCTTAAACTGCTGGGATTGAAAAAAGTAAAGGGGCTATAGCCCCTTTTTTTATAAATCGTTCACATCAAAGGTAAAAGACTCTATGCTAGACCTAACCCTAGGAGCATTAAGCCGCTTCTGCAATTCGGGAGGGAGAGCTGCTACATTCCCTTTATAGCCAACCGCAATTACTGCTACCGGATACTCCGTATCGTCCATCATTAGGGTTTCATGCATTAGCTCATGGTCAAAACCACCCATGGGGTGCGTTACCAAACCAAGCTCTGCTGCACGAATCATAAGATTGGCCGTTGCCATACCTACATCGTGCATTGCATAAAAGTTTTGCTTTCCAGTACGATGTAGCTCTTTTTTTGCTGCTGAAACAATTAAAGCTGATGCATCCTTTGCCCAAACCCTATTCCCTTCGGCCAAAAGGTTAAGCACACTAATAAAAGCCTCGGGAGCCTCGCGTTTGGCATAGTAAAACCGCCATGGCTGCTCATTGTATGACGATGCAGCCCAACGTGCAGCATCAAAAAGTTCAAGTAAAACCTCTGTAGAAAGCTCTTTAGGCGCAAAGGCCAGTTCACTTCTTCTATCTTTTATTGGAGTACTACCATTCATCGGCTCCAGCATTTTATTAGTTAACGATTAGGGTTCCTTTTTGTTCAACCGTTGTAGCTAACAAGTAAACAACAGCCCTATTACCTTACAGCCCATAATATAAGTTGAAGAAGAATAAAAAGTAAAAAACCATACAAAAAATCAACATGTTTCTTAACATAGCTGTATAGCAATTCAATAACTTTGAAATGTGAAAAACTAGCAGTAAGATTGTAACCGTCATTAAACCCTTACAATGACTTCTAAATACCTATAAATTAATAAAATCCACTGTTATGAGCAAGATGACCTCAAAAGATTACATTGCAAGAGAGGACAAATTCGGAGCCCACAACTACCACCCACTTCCTGTTGTACTTGAGCGTGGAGAGGGTATTTATATGTGGGATGTTGAAGGTAAGCGTTACTTCGACTTCCTATCAGCATATTCTGCTGTAAACCAAGGCCATTGTCATCCAAAAATTGTTAAAGCCCTTGTAGATCAGGCGCAAAAGCTTACCCTAACCTCAAGAGCATTTTACAACAACGTACTTGGAGAGTACGAAGAGTATATCACTAAGTACTTTGGTTACGACAAGGTTCTTCCTATGAACACTGGTGCTGAAGCCGACGAAACAGCTCTTAAGCTTTGCCGTAAGTGGGCTTACAAGAAGAAAGGCATTAAGGATAACGAAGCAAAGATTATTGTTTGTGATGGTAACTTCCACGGACGTACCATTACCATTGTTTCTATGAGTAATGATCCTGATTCATATGCTGGTTACGGCCCATTCACTCCTGGTTTTGTTCGTATTCCTTACAACGACCTTGCTGCTCTTGAGCGTGAACTAGCAGATCCTAACGTTGCTGGTTTCCTTCTTGAGCCAATCCAAGGTGAGGCTGGTGTGTTTGTTCCAGACGAAGGATACCTAAAGAAAGCTTACGACCTTTGTAAGAAGCACAACGTGCTTTTCATTGCCGATGAGGTTCAAACGGGTATTGCACGTACAGGTAAGCTACTTGCTTGCGATCACGAAGGTGTTCGTCCAGATGTACTTATCCTAGGTAAAGCTGTTTCTGGTGGTGTTATTCCAGTTTCTGCTGTTCTTGCCGATGATGAGATTATGCTAACCATTAAACCAGGTGAGCACGGCTCTACCTTTGGTGGTTTCCCTCTAGCTGGTAAAGTTGCTATTGCTGCTCTTGAAGTAATTAAGGAAGAAAAACTTGCAGAGAACGCTGAGAATATGGGTAAAATCTTCCGCGAGGAGATGAGCAACTTTAAGAGCGATATGATTGAGCTAGTTCGTGGTAAGGGGCTACTTAATGCTATTGTAATAAACAACAAGCCAGGTAAAACTGCTTGGGATGTTTGTATGGCAATGGCAGAGAAAGGCGTACTTGCTAAGCCAACTCATGGAAATATTATTCGCTTTGCTCCTCCTCTTGTTATTAAAGAGGCTGAACTACGCGAAGCAATTGGCCTAATTAAGGAAGCATTCAAACAATTTGAATAGTCTTTATAGCTAAAAATACAAAAGAGGGGCAAGCCCCTCTTTTTTTGTGCCTTAGTAAAGCACTTATCTAACAAAACAAACAATGATCTAAAGTGCGCCTTCGTCGTAAGCACGTTCACCATGTATGGAGTAGTCAAGTCCTTCCATCTCCTCGGCTTCCGAAACCCTAACCCTAGTAACAAGGTTAATAAGGTAAAGCATTAGGTAGGTAAACAGGAAGGCATATAAAGCAGTTCCTGCTACGGCAACAAGCTCTTTAACAAAAAAGGCTACATTGCCATGTATTAAACCGTCGGTACCAGCAGCATTAACACTTTTGGTTGCAAATACTCCCAGCAGAATGGTACCAACAACACCACCCATTCCGTGTACACCCCAAACATCTAGTGCATCGTCCCAACCAAGTTTATTCTTAAGCTGTACTGCATAGTAACAAACCATAGATGCAGCAATACCAATAATAGGTGCAGCCCACACAGGAACAAATCCGGCACAAGGGGTTATTGTAGCCAAACCAGCAATAGAACCAGTAAGTAAGCCAACCAGTTTAGGTTTACGGGCATGCATCCATTCTATAACAACCCACGTAATTGTGGCAAAAGAGGCTGCAATATCGGTGTTTAAAAAAGCAAGTGTGGTTACAGAGTCCACAGCCACTTCGCTACCCGCATTAAAACCATACCATCCAAACCAAAGCAATCCGCTACCAATAGCAACTAAAGGAATGCTGTTTGGAGTTGAGTTTTTATCGTTACGAGGGCCTACAAAGAATACCGAAGCCAATGCGGCAAATCCTGCTGTAGCATGAACTACAATTCCTCCAGCAAAGTCCAGAACACCCCACTCGGCAAGAATTCCACCACCCCAAATCATATGTACAAATGGGTAGTAAACTAGTATTTGCCAAAAAGTTAAGAAAATAAGGTACGATTTAAAGGTTACCCTATTAACAAAAGCACCAGTAATAAGGGCAGGAGTAATAATGGCAAACATCATTTGGTATGCAACAAATAGGTACTCAGGAATTTTACCATTACCAGACCACAGCATATCAGGTGTAATACCACTTAAAAATGCCTTATCAAAATTTCCAATTATTCCACCTTCACCGCCACTAAAGCAAAGGGAATAGCCAAAGGCAATCCATAGAACGGTGGTCCAACCCAACGAAACAAAGCTTTGGATCATAATTCCCAAAATGTTCCGTTTTGATGCTAATCCACCATAAAAGAAAGCCAAACCAGGAGTCATGAGCATTACCAAACTTGTGGCAAGCAGCATAAATCCAGTAGAACCTGTTTCTAACATAGCATTAAGATTTAGTTTGTTAAAGCAATAGTTTTCTTAAAACGAGAGGCCAAACACAAAGAATACCCTTTCGGCCTCGGGATTTATTACAAATGAGGTTTTGAGGGGAAGACTAAACTTGTTTGTAATTTCAATAGATCTTTCGGCTGTTATGCCCATATTAACTATACCAACCGATTGGTTCCCATAAAAAGCTACTTCGCCCAAATCCTCATCAGGATTATCCAAGGCAGCTCCAATAAAGTAGGATAAATCTGTTCCTTTAAGAGTATGGCTATACCCAACCTCCAAGTATTTAGACATAAAAATATCGCCAGTAGAACCGTCGGCATTTACTTTATGTGCATCGGCACCATACATATTCATTGAAAAAGCAACCGATAATGGGAAGCTGCTTGTTCCGTTAAAGGCAACGGTTGCCTCAAACAAATGGCCTGTGGCATCCTTGTCATAGTCAAAATACTTTGGACTAGAACCATCGTCGGCAGGGAAAAAGTAATCGGTAAGCGTTAGCGAGAGCAACTCATTGTATGAGTATGAAACAAAAAGGTCCGCTTCTTGAGCCACTTGTGAGCCCCCAATGGAATAGGCACCCCATGCACCAATTTGAAATGAATGCTTGCTTGTACCAAAGGTAAAGGCCAGCGAAGGCTGAATACTTGGAGCATTTCCTCCTAAGTTCAATCCGCGCCAAACGTATCGGCTCATAATATCTACACCAAAGGATATGGGAGATTCGCCAGAAGGGGTTACTACTGTGTCGGGCTTTTCCTGAGCAGCAGTAACAAGGGCTAAACAGACTAGAAAACAGCTAGTAATATACTTTATCATAGCATGTGGAATAATTGGTTTCACATGCCCCAAAAGTATTTGGCTGTTATGCCTATAACAATAAAGGAATCCCTGATTTTAGCCTACGTGAAACACGTAGAATCTATTAAATCTAGCTATGCATCAGCTAAACCGTTTCTAATGGCAAACTTAACCAGCTCCACGGTACTCTTGAAATTTAGCTTTTGCATCATGTTGCTTTTATGCGTTTCAACCGTTCTCACGCTAATGCTTAGCTGCTTAGCAATTTCCTGATTAGAAAGTCCTTCTACAAACAAGCGTAAAATCTCTTGCTCTCTAAGCGTAAGCATGGCAATGGGCTTGGGGTCCGATTCAGGATGCGCCTTTGCCATGCTTAAATAGCTATTAAATATGCTTTGCGTAATACTTGGGCTGTAGTACTCTTTACCTTGCATAACGGAAAGGATAGCTCCAATAAGCTCGTTTTTAGTGGTTTCCTCCTTTGAAAGGTAGCCCTTTGCTCCTGCTCCAATTGCATTATGAATGTAATCGGGCGTTATGTACATGCTAAGGATAATGACCCTAACGGAGGGAAAGCGCTCGGTAATTTTACGGGTAAGCTCTATGCCCGACATGCAAGGCATTGAAATGTCTGTAATAACAACATCGGGCATTTTCTGACTAATAAACTCTAAGGCTTGTGCTCCACCCTGGGCAATTGTGGTTGCCGATATTCTATCATCGCTATCAAGCATGCCCCGTAGGCCATCTAGAACAATTTTGTGGTCATCAATAAGCAATACTGAAATCATTTTACTGCATTTTGTAGTACAACTCTAATTGCCGTTCCTTGGCTTGGCCCCGATTCCAAAACAAAGTTTCCTCCAAGCAGCATGGTGCGCTCTCGCATATTATAAATACCATTGCCTGCTAAATTTACCTTTTTGTCGGGATTAAAGCCGGTTCCATTATCCTCTACCACTAGTATAATTCTACCATTAGCACTCATTAACTCCACGTTTGCTTGGGTTGCCTTAGAGTGTTTTACTGTGTTATTAAGCGCTTCCTGCACAATTCTATATAAATAGGTTGCAGTTCGTTCGCCAATTACCATGTCCCTGCTGGTACAAGCAAAGTTAACCTTAATACCCGACGATAAGGAGACCTCGTTACATAGATTTAATAGCGCATCGCAAAGGAGCAAATCGCCCAACGCTGGAGGTCGTAGATTGCTTGAGATTTGCCGCACCTCAGCAATTAGCTGGGCAAACATCCCCTTAACCTTTTCTATTACCATACCAGAACTGGGTAACGATAGTGACGATATGCTCTCTAGGTGAAGCTTTGTTGCTATCAACTTTTGTCCTAATCCATCGTGCAGTTCACGCGATATGCGCTTCCGTTCCAATTCCTGACCATCAATCAGCGCAGTAGTACGCTTACGTTGCTGCTCCTCTAACGCCTTTTCTGCTAATTTCCTTACTGTAATGTCCCTAGCAATGAGTACATCCATGCTCCTCCCATTGTAATGGGTTGATAAAGCGCTAAGTTCAATCTGCACATCCGGTTTACTTCCCCTATAAATTACCGTTTCTAGTGTTTCCCCCTGCTTGGGGATGGTGCTTACTATGTCGTTTACACTTTGCTCCTGTAGTTCGGCAACCGTTTTCCCTGCCAGGCCAGCCATCGCTTGGTTTACCAGTTGGATTCTCCCCTTGTCGTGAATTATTATACCCTCGGTAGTGGCATTGTAGAATAGGTTTAGCCGCTTCTCTCGTTCAGTTAAATGTTCTGTTATTTCATTAATTCTATACGCCATCTGGTTAAATGACTTGGCCAGCGCTCCAATTTCATCGGTTGTACTAATTGATACGGAAACATTGAAGTTTCCCTGGGCAACGCTTTCGGTTGCTCGCTTAAGCTGGACTATTGGATTTGATATGGTTCTTGATATTATGTATGATATGGCAAATACAAAAAATGAGATAACTAACGATAGAAAAACAATATCGTTTCTAAGGGCTGCAATAGGCTTCATGGCCTCCTTTAAATCTATTTCGGCAAGAACCACCCAGCGCAAACCCATAATATTTACTGGCTCAAATGCGCTAATAACTTCAACGCCCCTATAATCGGGGAAAATATCGGTTCCCGTTACTCCGCTTAGCCCTTTCTCTACACCCTTTGTTTTGGCTTCAACCCTAAGAATTGCATTGGGTTCAAACCTCGACTTAGTTCTAAGCCGATAGTCGGAGCCCACAATATACGCCTCGCCAGAATAGCCAAAACCTGTTTCTAATGCGTACTGAATTCCTAACCTTGATATAATATCAGAATCAATTTGATACATCCAAACAAGTGCATTCAACGTATCCTTAACCACAATAAAGCAAGCCGAAGGGCTATTTGCAGCCTCATTGTTGCTCTTCACAATATCGTGGAGATAAATGGTTGTGTTGGGAGGCAAATTGCTTGCAAAACCTATTAGTAAATCATTAGAGTAATGCTGAGAATCAGACGTATTGGATGCATAAACCTTACGGTTTAGTGTGTCAACTAGGTATAGGTTTGCAAAATCATAGTTTGCATAAAGCTTTTGGTCACTTACAAAGCGAGCATAAGTGCTGCTGTTCTGGTTTGTTGATTTTAGCCTCTCACCAAGACTACTGGATATGGACAAAGCATTCCTTATGCGCTCAGAAAAGAAGAACTCAACCTGACTCTTCTTAAAAACCCTCACAGAAGTTAGCTGGTCCAGCGTTCGCTTAAGCATTGCCTCCCGGGTGTATCTAAAGTAGTAAACCCCAAGAATGGTAATGGAAAAAACGCCTACAAGAAGAGCCAGCGCAACAATTTTAAACTTAACCGATAACCTATGCATACAAAATAAATGTGGCTAAATGTAGCAATTATCCCATTGCAAAGCCTATAGCTTTGTAAAGCATATCATTAAGAACCCCCATTATTAAGGGTTAATTTTTATTACCAAGTTAAACCAATAAAGTTTGCTCGAATCAAACCCAACAATTACAGAGGATTCATTTTCTTTGTACAACGATAGATTAACCCCAAACATATTTGAAAATTGTTTAACCATGAAACAACTATTTTACCCAATGGCAATACTAGCCATAGCCGCAGTTAGCTTTAGCAGCTGCGAGTCGAAGCAGGGTGAAGAGAAGGCTTTTGATCCTGCTCAAATGGATCTTAGCGTGAAACCCGGTGTAGATTTTTACGAGTACGTTAACGGAACATGGATGAAAAACACCGTTATCCCAGAGGATAAATCGCGTTACGGCTCATTTGATATGCTCCAAGAGAGTAACAATAAAATACTTAAGGAGATATTCGAGAAAGCGGCAGCAAAAGCGGATGCTCCCAAAGGCAGCAGTTGGCAAAAGGTTGGCGATTTTTACGCTTCGGGAATGGATACCATTGCCATTGAAGAGCAGGGATTAATCCCTATTACCAACAACCTTAACAGCATTGCTACTCTTGCTAACACTACCGATTTACAAAAGGAAATTGCATTGCTACACACCATTAGGGTTTCGCCCCTTTTCTTTGTGTATGCAGGACAGGACGATAAGCAAAGCGACCAAATTATAGTGAACCTATACCAAGGCGGATTAGGATTGCCAGACAGAGATTACTACCTATCGCCCGATCCTCGCTCAAAAACCATTAGAGAGGAGTACCAAAAGCATCTAACTGCAGTGTTTAGCCTCCTTGGTCAGGATGAGGCTCAATCGGCGCTTTCGGCCGAAGCGGTTATGCAAATTGAGAGTCGCCTTGCCAAGGCTTCTATGACCCGCCTAGAGCGCCGCGATCCAAATAAAACCTACAATAAGGTTAGCTTACAGGAGATGCAAAGCATTGCACCTGCCTTTGACTGGAATGCTTACTTTACAAATATCAGCATTGATGTTCCCTCCGATTTTGTTATAGACAACCCAACCTTCTTTGCCGAAGTGAGCAAAATGCTAACCGAGCTACCTATTGATAGCTGGAAAACATACCTTACCTGGAATCTAATCAACCGTTTCTCTCCATACCTTAGCTCACCATTTGTTGAGCAACAGTTCAACTTCTTTGGTAAGGTACTATCGGGTAGTCAAAAGAACAAGCCCAGATGGGAACGCGTTGCTGGCTCTGCAAACATGGCTCTTGGCGAAGCCATTGGTCAGGTTTACGTAGAGGAAAACTTCCCTCCTCAGGCAAAGGAAAAAATGGTTACCCTTGTTGCCAATCTTGAGGATGCTTACCGTGAGCGTATCCAGAATCTTACCTGGATGAGCGAGGTTACCAAGCAAAAAGCCATTGATAAGCTTAACGCAATGAACGTTAAGGTTGGTTATCCCGATAAGTGGACCGATTACACAAATTTAGAAATAGATAGGGATAGCTACGCTGCTAACATTAAGCGCTCTTTAGCCTTCTCTTTCAGAAAGAATATGGACAAGTTGGGCAAACCCGTGGACCGCGACGAGTGGTTTATGAATCCACAAACGGTTAACGCGTACTATAGCCCATCCATGAACGAGATTGTTTTCCCTGCAGGGATTCTTCAACCTCCCTTCTTTAACCTTTACGCCGACGATGCCATAAACTATGGTGGTATTGGGGTAGTTATTGGTCACGAAATGACTCACGGTTTCGACGATCAGGGTAGGCTATACAGCAAGGATGGCAACCTAGAGGAGTGGTGGACACCAGAGGATGCAGAGAAGTTCAAGGCACTTACCCAACCGTTAGTTGACCAGTACAACGCGTTTGTTGCCATTGATAGCATGCACCTTGACGGCAACCTTACCCTAGGTGAGAACATTGCCGATTACGGTGGGCTAACCATTGCATACCATGCCTTCCGCAAATCGCTTGAAGGGAATAACGAGCCCTCTCCTATTGATGGTTTTACCGCCAACCAACGCTTCTTCCTATCGTATGGAAACATCTGGCGGCAGGTAATTCGCGATGAGGAGCTAATGCGCCGTGTTAAAGAGGATGTGCATTCACCTGGCCGTTTTAGGGTTAACGGTGCGCTATTTAACATCCCCGAGTTCTACCAGGCATTTACCATTGAGCCTACAGAACCACTATACATTGCACCCGAAAAGCGCGCAACTATTTGGTAGTTTTTCCTAAACCTCAATAAAATCGGAACCGATAAATAGCGCAATTCTCTGCTATTTATCGGTTTTTTACTCTCATATATCGTTCGTTTTTAAATATACCATACAACTGGAGACACTTAAAGTATTTAGCTCGCCATAAAATTTTCTTTATCTTTAATATATTTACAAGACTCCAGTTACTTTACAACTACCTAACAAACAACAGCTATGAGCGTTATAGGAAATATTATTTGGCTTCTATTTGGCGGCATTTTTATCTTTTTTGAATACCTCGT
This sequence comes from Bacteroidales bacterium UBA5206, assembly GCA_002412705.1. GTDB lineage: Bacteria > Bacteroidota > Bacteroidia > Bacteroidales > Tenuifilaceae > UBA5206. The sequence goes on from DHVO01000150.1 coordinate 16,072, forward strand.
AAGCGGTTTCGTTATGTGCCTAACCATTATTGGTATCCCCTTTGGCATCCAAATTTTCAAGTTGTCCTTTGTGGCACTTTGGCCTTTTGGGAAGAAAATTGAAACCTCTCCAACGGGCAATGGTTGCTTAAACACCATAATGAACATTATTTGGCTACTAATTGGCGGCATTTGGATTGCCCTTAGCCATGTGGTGGTTGGCCTACTCCTAGCCATAACAATAATTGGGATTCCCTTTGCAACGCAGCATTTTAAATTGGCTGGATTGGCGTTAACCCCCTTTGGCAAAAAAATATCGTAGAGGGAAACAAATGCCTGCTTACACATGATCGAAATCATCCTTATCTCCAAGCAGAATGCTATGTTTGCAGATGTTTTAACAACTAAACCAGAATCTACAACATAAACCAAAATCCTACCTATGAAAAGAGTCCTAATGGGGATTGGTGCTGCAGCTATTATACTATTTAGCCAGTGCAACGCCCCCCAGAAAAAAGAAACCATTGGCAGTCCAATAACCCAACCAACCGTGGAAAAGGTAAAAAAACAGCTAGTTGAAAAGTACGGCGAAGCGGAGAAGTTCCGTATTGACCGTGGTGTATCGCAAGCAGCATCGCTTTGGCGCACAACCGATGGCACCGAAACGGAGTTTGAAAACTTCTGTGCCGAGAACTTTGTTTCTGGCGAGGCAGAGGTAAAAACCCTGTTCGACAAGCTATCGTACGGATTCGAAATCCTAAATGGCTATTTTCTACGCATAAGCAAAGACCTTATGCGCCCGCTCCATTTGGATTGGGGTCCAGTAACCAATGTTGATATGATTTTTGGTGGATTTAGTGCTGGTGCTCACCTTTCCGAGGATCTATTTACCAATAAAATTGCCTTTATAACAGCCCTTAATTTCCCCAACTACAGCCTAAAGGAGAAAACAGAACAGGGCGAGAGCTGGAACCGCCTACAATGGGCATACGCTCGCATGGGCGACATGTTCACCTCACGCATACCTGCCGAACTGGTTCAGAACTACTCCAAGTTCTCAACCGAAGCCGATACCTATATTAGCGAGTACAACATTCAGCTAGGCAAACTGGTTAACGATAAAGGCGAAAACCTTTTCCCTGCCGACTTAAAGCTAATTAGCCACTGGGGACTTCGCGACGAGATTAAATCTCAGTACGCCAACGGCGAAAGTGGCATTGAGAGCCAAAAGATGATTTATCAGGTAATGAAACGCATTATTGACCAATCTATTCCACTAGATGTAATAAACAGCGACAAGCTTACCTGGAACCCATACAGCAACGAGGTAACCGAAAATGGCGTTAAGGTTGAAGCAAAACCCGAGCCCGATACTCGCTACCAACAGGTTGTGAACCTTTTTGGTGCACTTAAGGCAATGGACGAGTTTAACCCAACCATGCCAACCTACATTCAGCGTCAGTTTGAGGGAAACTTTGAAATTCCTGTAGAGGATGTTGAGGCGCTATTCACCGCATTTGTATCATCAAAAGAGGTTCGCGAAGCGGGCAAGCTAATTAGCAAACGCTTAGGTCGCGAACTACAACCCTACGATATTTGGTACGATGGGTTTAAATCGCGTAGCAGCATTCCTGCCGAGAAGCTCGATGCAGCAACAGCAAAACGCTTTACCAGTGCAGCAGCATACGAGAAGGAGATTCCTGCCATGCTAGTTAACCTTGGCTGGAGCAAGGAAAAAGCCAACTTCTTTGGCGAGAAGATTAAGGTTGAAGGCTCTCGTGGTGCTGGTCATGCATGGGGAGGCGAAATGCGCGAGGATGTTGCCCTACTCCGCACCCGAATCACTGGTTCTGGAATGAACTACAAAGGGTTTAACATAGCCATGCACGAGTTTGGTCACACCGTTGAGCAAACCATAACCCTACACGACGTTGACTACTACACCATGCACGGTGTTCCTAACACAGCATTTACTGAGGCTCTTGCTTTCGTTTTCCAGAAACGCGACCTCGATGTGCTAGGCATTAAGGACAATAACCCAGAGAAAGAGCACCTAATGGCGCTAGATAACCTTTGGTCGTGCTACGAGATTATGGGTGTATCGCTTGTTGATATCAGCCTATGGAAATGGTTATACGCTAATCCCAACGCCACTCCCGCACAGGTTAAGGAAATGACAATAACCATTGCTAAGGATGTTTGGAACAAGTACTACGCTGATGTATTTGGCACAAAGGACGAAACAATTTTAGCCATTTACTCACACATGATTGATAACCCACTTTACCTATCGGCATACCCACTTGGACACCTTATCGATTTCCAACTTGAAAAGCAGTTCCAAGGCAAAAACTTTGCAACCGAGGTACAGCGCATATTTGAACAAGGACGCTTAATTCCACAACTTTGGATGAAGGGTGGCGTAGGCCAACCGCTTGCCATTGAGCCAACACTTGAGGCTGCAACAAAAGCACTTGAGGTTATTAAGTAAAACTCACTATTTTTGCACTCCGATGAAGCTAGTAGAAATGCTAGCTTCATCTGTTTATACCCCTTGGTAGCACGTAATAAACCACAAAATGAAAGTATCGTTTATCCTTGTAGAGCCCGCAGTTCCCGAAAATGTTGGCGCAGCAGCTAGAGCCATTAAAACAATGGGCTTTACCAACTTACGCTTGGTTAACCCATGCGACCATTTAGAGCTTAAAGCCAAAATGCTTGCTCACGGGTCAAACGATATTCTTGAGAACGCTCAGGTTTTTGATAACCTTGCCGATGCCATAGCCGATTTGGACTTTACAGTGGCAACATCGGCTAAGCTCCGCTGGGTAAAGTTAGAACCTATAGATAGCACCAACCTTTACAGCTTTTTAAAGGAGCGCGAGCACCTAATTTCAAGCGTGGGCATTGTGTTAGGTCGCGAGGAATCGGGGCTAACCAATGAGGAGATTGCCATGTGTAGCCGCACTTCTAGCGTGCCGTTGGCGGCACCCTACCCATCAATAAATTTGGCGCAAAGTACTATGGTGTACGCATATAGCCTTTCCAAATTTGGAATTACGCCCAATACCGATTCCGATTCACCTCCCCTTCAAACCGAAAATATCAACCAGCAGAGCCTAAAAGCCCTTATGGGAAAGGCCTCGGAAGTACTTACCCTAAGTGGAATATCTCCAGAACTGCTAATTTATGGTAGAATTATGGAGCGACTAAACGACCTCTCGCCCACCGATATTAACCTTCTCCACTCCTTTTGCAGCAAGTTTTTAGAGAAGTACAAATAACATTTTCTCTACACCTTAGCTAGCCCAATAATTATTGCTTTGCAAAGGATGTTGCTTGCATAGAAGAGTGTTAATTGGTTATCTTTACTCAAGTAACCAATTACCTAAAATCAAAATGCTTATGCGGCTTCTCCTTTCACTAATAACTGCCATTGCATGGGTTAACCTGGGCACAGCGCAGCAAAATACATCATACGATTTGCATAAGGCGCATCGTGCTTCCGTGGAAAAGGGTGTTTACAGCACCCAAATGGACAGCTACGATGTATCGTACTATAAGCTCGATATAAATCTTAGTAACAGCACTGCTGCAATTAGCGGAACAGTTACCATAAAGGCAAAATCGGTAGTTGAAAGTATGAGTACATTCACCATACAGCTAATAAATCAGCTTAACGTTAGCTCAGTAAAAATTAATGGAAACGCAGTAACGTTTAGCCATAGCAACAACCTTATAACGGTTAACCTAACCACCCCCTTCATTCATAATGAGATATTTACAGCCGATATAACCTATGCTGGCACACCAGGCGAAGGGCTATCCAATACTTTTGATAACAACTGGGGAGTATGGGTTACTTGGACACTTTCAGAATCGTTTCACGCTAAGGATTGGTTCCCTGCTAAAGAGGAGCTAACCGATAAGGCCGATAGTGCCGATATTCTAATTACTGTTCCAACAGGCCAAATTGGAGTATCAAATGGAGTGCTGGCTAGCACCGTAGATTTGGGAAATGGTAAAACCCGATTCGAATGGAAGTCGCGTTACCCCATAGCCTACTACCTTATTGCTGCAACAGTGTCCAACTACCATGAGTACACTGGATACCTAACGCTTCCTGGCATGAGCAATCCAATGCCCATTCAAAACTTTGTTTACAACGTCCCCAACTGCCTTGAATCTAACCAAGCGGTTATTGACCAAACAGAATTACAAATAGAGCTATTCTCGGAACTTTTTGGACTATACCCCTTTAGCAACGAAAAGTATGGCCATGTAATGGCACCCTTTGGAGGTGGCATGGAGCACCAAACCATTACTACTTTGGGTTACTTTACACCCGGGTTGGTGGCTCATGAACTTGCACACATGTGGTTTGGCGATTATGTTACCTGTGGTACATGGCAGGATATATGGATTAACGAAGGGTTTGCCTCATACGGAGAGTACCTTCACCTACAGCACCTTTTCTCGCAGTCTCATGCCGACAATTGGCTAAAAACTGCCCACAACTACGCTAGGAATAAGCCCAATGGAAGCGTGTACATAAACCAAGCGCAGGCCTATGACGAGAGCCGTATTTTCGATTATAGCCTATCTTATAAAAAAGGGGCATCGCTAGTTCACATGATTCGGCACGAAATTAACAACGATGAGGTTTTCTTTAACGTTCTTAAAACCTTTCTTGATAGATATGCCCACAGCACTGCAACAGGAAACGACTTTTTAAACGTACTTAACGAGGTTACCCAATCTAATTACCAATGGTTCTTCGACCAGTGGTACTATGGTTTTGGATATCCTATTTATAGGTTTGAGTACTCCATACAGGGCAATGCGCTTAACATTAAGGTAATGCATAACGGAAGCAGCTACTTAACCACGCTATTTAAAACATCGATGGAAGTTGTAGCAACAACTCAAAGTGGGGTTGAGACACAACGCATTTTTGTGAGCGAAAACGAGCAAAACTTCAACCTAACCTTTAGCAACCCTGTTAAATCGGTAGAGTTCGATCCAAACAACTGGATTCTTAAGCAAACGGAAAGCGTAACTAGTGTTAACGAGATTAACTCCAACATTGATGTAACAATATCACCTAATCCAGCAAGCAATAGCATCACCATAACAATGCCTTCCAACACCAGTATGTTTAGCACCGATATTATAAGCATAAATGGTGTATCCATACAAAGCAATGATGTTAAAGGCAGTAGTACAAACCTAAACATTGAAAAACTCCAACCAGGAGTATACCTTGTTAAGGTAAAATCGGGTAACAAGGTTTACACAAAGCGTATTGTAAAGAGCTAATAAAACGGCAAGGCTAGAGTCTCCTCTAGCCTTGCCACTTATAGTTTGATTGTAAAATCATCGGCATCGAGCCAAACAGGGAACCGCTCCCTAAAGGAGTTAAGCTCAGAGAGGCTTACCTCTGCCATAACCACCACCTCCTTATTCTCTGCAGCCCTAACCATAGCGTTCCCCCGCGGATTGTAAATAGCCGAATCTCCAGAGTAATCTAGTCCAACACCATCGGTTCCAACTCTATTAACAGCAACCACATAACACTGGTTTTCTATAGCCCTAGCTGGAAGGAGCGTATTCCAAACACCCCTGCGCGAAGCGGGAAAATTGGCAACGTATATAAGCAAATCGTAATCGTTTCTATTTCTGCTAAACACTGGGAAACGAAGATCGTAGCATATCTGGGGCATTATGCGCCATCCTAAGTAGGAGATAATCTTTCGCTCATTTCCGGGTGCATAATGGTTGTGCTCATCGCCCATTCTAAAAAGATGACGCTTATCGTACCACGACACCCGCCCCGAAGGCTCAACAAAGTAGAATCGGTTATAGTACCTTGCATTGCTTTCCACTATTATGCTACCACAAAGGGCAAAGCTAGCACTCGTGGCCACTTGCTTCATCCACTTAAGGGTTTCACCCTCCTCTGGCTCTGCTAAACTTTTGGGGCTCATTGAGAACCCTGTTGTAAACATCTCGGGGAGTATAACAATGTCGGCATTTCCCTTTTGAGCAGCAAGAATCTGCTCTAACGCATCTCTATTTGCCTCCGATTTTTCCCAAATAATATTTTGTTGCACTGCTGCAACCCGCAACAAATCTTTCATATATAATTTATATTTAGCCAGTTAATCATTTTACTTAAAAATAAACTAAGTTTTTAGTTGATAAACTAAACATTTAGTTTACATTTGCGTTAAAGAACTTAAAAAAGGGTAACTACTATGAAGGAGCTTACAAAAGCCGAGGAGCAAATTATGCAAATTCTTTGGAAACTGGAAAAAGGGTTTGTTAAAGATATTGTAGATGCCATGCCAGAACCAAAACCAGCTTATAATACTGTATCTACAATTGTTCGAATTTTAGAGAAGAAAGGCTTTGTAGATCATAATGCTTACGGTAAAACATTCGAGTACTTTCCTATAGTAAGCAAAAAGGAGTACACAGGAACTTTTCTAAAAGGATTTATCCAAAACTACTTTGGCAACTCATACCGCCAGTTAGTATCGTTCTTTGCTAAAGAGGATGAGCTAACAGTTGGCGAAATGGAGGAGATAATTAACGTATTGCAAAAACAGCTAGATAAACAAAAAGAAGATGGAAGCGCTACAAATTCTTAGCTATTTGCTAAAAGTTAGCATCGGCGTTACAATAGTTTGGTTGCTTTGGCAGGCATTCATGCGCAGGGAGAATAATTTTGCATTGTCGCGGCTATTCATTTTACTGGGAGTAGCATTATCGGTAATTCTACCAGCCATTGCACCAGAAATTAGCATAACATCCAATAGCATTATATCTACACAGCAAGAGTTTTACATGGTAAAGCTAAAGGAGATAACAGTTACCGCCCAAAACAACGGAGCCAACATACCTTGGTTTTTATTGGGTTACGGAGCCATATCACTTTTCTTTGCATTTAGGTTTAACAGGCGGTTAGCAAGCATTGTTGCGCTATACAGCAAGGCGAACAAGCAGCGCAATGGCAGTTGGGTTATTGTAAACCACCAACGTGACATACCACCTTTCTCCTTCCTAAACCTTTGCTTTATAAACAAAAAGAATATTCCCAATAGTTCCATTCAGGATGTACTTGATCATGAAAAGGCACATTTTAGTAAGCTACACAGCCTAGATATTATACTTTTCGAAATACTCTCTGTTTTTCAGTGGTTTAACCCCTTATTTTGGCAGCTAAAGAAACGATTAATTGAAGTGCACGAGTTTCAAGCCGACGAGGGAGTACTGAGAAAGCGAGTTGACCTGTACGCGTACCAGGAATCTATAGTTTCCCTTGCCTTTAATGGGATAGCGCTACCCATAGGCAACTGTTTTAACAAATCACTAACACTAAAACGATTAGCTATGATGAATTTAAATGAAAAGCGCAAAGGTGCTGTAATCCGTTTCTCCCTTTCGTTAATGATACTGGGTTCGCTTCTATTCACAATCGCTTGCGAAAAAGCACCAGAGACCTCTGAACTGGAAGAGGTTGTAGTTACTGCCAAATCGGAGGGTGCCACTGAGGTTCAAGAGTCTCCCGTTGATGGAGAAGTATTCGTTGTGGTGGAAAAAATGCCCAAATTTGATGGTGGAGATGCCAATGAGTTCAGAAAATTTATTGCCCAAAACGTTGTTTACCCTAAGGTGGCTGCGGAGCAAGGTATTCAAGGAAGAGTTTTCGTTCAGTTTATTATAACAAAAACAGGAAACGTTAGCAATGTTAAAGTTATACGTGGAGTTGCTACTAGTCTAGACCAAGCCGCTGTTGATGTGGTTAAACTATCCGATGGTTATTGGACCCCTGGTTATCAGCGCGGAGAAGCAGTAAACGTAAGCTATACTTTCCCTATTATCTTCGTATTGCAGTAACAAAACAATTTATAGCAAGGGAACTAATCCCTAAGTTCCCTTGTTTTTCTCTTAAAAATTTAACTTAACACTAAGGAATAGCCATCGCCAAAAGGCTTGCACACTATTCCGTGCTAAAGGGTAATAAGAATCCTCAAAAAATCAATCCATTTAACAATTCTTTGTACCGATGAAAATGAAAGTTACCGCTGCTATAGCCCTAGCATTAGTTTCTCATTTAGCATTCGCACAACAGGATAGCACTACTAGCTCCATGGACTTTTTAATGATCCATGCTAATGGGAGTAAAACCATTCCCATCCTAAAAAAGCGAATTGCCGATGATTCTCTTAATATCCAAAATCACCTTATGCTAGGCTATGCCTATAGAGCTCTTACGCTTTACGATAGCGCGGCAATAGCATTTAATACCGCATGTAAAATTGACACCACTAGTAGCGTTGCAAAACAAGAACTTGCAGGTACACTACTCTCTTTAGGAAGGATAACCCAATCTATTAGGAGCTATAATGAGGCTATTGCACTCGATAGCACTAACCAGTATGCCAAAATTGAGCTGGCACGTTTGCTTAAACGCGAAAACATGTTTGCCAAGAGCAGAGCCATTTGGGAGGATTTGCTTAAGGCCGACTCTACCAACTACTTTATATGGGAACAAATTGGCGATTGCTACTATAAGGATAACGATGCCAATAGCGCATGGGCCTGCTACTTCATGTCGCACTACAACAACCCTAGAAACCTTCCAGTAGCCGTTAAGATTGGACAAATTGGTAACACATCGGGAGCACCTTTTGACCTATGGGAATCGGTTATAGACACAGCGTTAACATTTGATACTACCTATGTTCCTTTACTCCGAACCAAAGCCTACACCGAGTTTAGGAAAGAGCAATACGCATCGGCCTCAAAGTGGTTTAGCAAGGCATTTGAACTGGGCGATTCTACGCGCTTTACGCTAAAGCACTATGGTATAACGGAGTATCACAACGGCCTATTTTACAAAAGTGCTGGACTAATGGAAGCCGCCTATAAAATTGACACCACCGATATCCCGCTTAACTTTGTTCTGGCAAAAGCATTAGGAAAGATTGGCGACAAGCCAATGGCCATTAAGCTCCTGCAGAATAACACGCTGCTTATGAATCCCGACAAGAATGAGCTGGCCATGATGTACGAGGAGATGGGATATTTATACAAAGAGAGTAAAGAATTAAAACTTGCTATAGAGAACTACCTAAAAGCAATAGACATAACGCCAAGCCGATTCTACCTGCTTTACAACGTTGCATACTGCCAGGAGCTCATAGATGAGCCCAAAAATGCACTTAGAAGCTACCAAAACTACATAACCCTTTACGAGGAGGCTACTACAACTAGCGATAGTACAAAGCTAGCCAATAAGCCTACAATTGAATATGCCCAGTTCAGGGTGAAAAAGATTAGGGAAAAGTTATTCTTCGAGGACAACCTTGTTGCAGACAGCGCAATGGTTGATCCCAAAAATTTCTCTTATAAACAAATTGATGGGAAGTTTACTCTTATGTACAATGGCAAACCCGCTAGCGACTCGCTTAAGCAGGAGTACTATTTAATGCAGCGAACCATTCCAAGATAGATTCCCTCTCCTTTGCATAGAACAGATGCTGAATATGAGTCACAATATCACTTTGTGGCTCATATCTTTTTGTGCCGATTTGAGCAATAGGTAGTATTTTGGGCGATGTTCCCGTTAAAAAAACCGAGGTGTAACCATCAAGGTCATCTACTGCAACAGAGCGCTCAACAACCTTAATACCATTCTCCCTGCATATCTGCAAAACAACTTTACGGGTAATTCCCTCAAGCACTGCACCCAATGGCGATGTAAACAGGCAACCATCCTTAACCGCAAAAAAATTGGAACGGCTACCCTCGGTAATTTCGTTCTGTCCATTAACCAGTAACGCTTCGTATGCGCCGTTAGCAATAATTGCATCGGCTGCCTCACGCAGTGTGTGGTTCTCGGCTTTTACCAACGGATTAGGACGCTCAGCCCATAGTAGTTCAACCCGTACACCTTGCTCATAAAGTTCCTTTGCCGGATAGCTGCTCTTTATAAAGTAGGCAAGAAATGTTGGCGTATTCTTATTACTACCATAAACCAGTGCCAGCCTAAGATTTTTTTCTGATACAGGATTTTGCGCCAAAAGCGCCTTTACCTGAGCTGTAAGCTCTTTGGTACTTGGAAAAGGTAATCCGCTAAGTTCGGCAGAACGTGCAAACCGCTCCATGTGGTAACGCCAAAACACAGGGCACGAGTCAACAACCCTAATAACCTCGTAAAGAACTTTTTCGCCTGATAAAAGAGACAGGTCAAACTGCCAGATTGGAACTACATTACCATTATGACTGTAGAAATGCTGGGTGGTATCTAAGGGATTGATCATCTTTTAAAAGTGAAAGGTGAAAAGAGAAAGGTGAAAGGTGAATCAGTTAATCTCGCCCCTAGGCGAGATTAAACGTTAAAAGTGAATAGTAAAATGACCAAACACAAACCAGTTAAAAGTTAAACGTAAAACGACAATACGCTATACACTAAATGCCAACCCCTATTCCCCTTCCTTTGCAGATTGTTTGGTGATGTAGTAATCGTTTAGGATGCTACTCATAAGTGGTGCGTAAAAGCGATAGTAGAACATCGACTCGTAGCTGCTACCAAAACCTGTAAGGAATCTGTTTATGGTTAAACCACCTGCAATACGAGAGGTTGGCATAACCACTGGATTCTGCGCAAAATCGGCAGCAAAGTAATAGAAATTAGCCTGTGTACCCTTTATTACAGCAGGGATAGAAGCTTTTAAGCTAAGTTTATCTAGTACCCTTTTTCCCTCATCGGTAACATCAAGTGTGAAACTTGCGGGAACCTCATTGGTATTGGCATCAATAAACTCAAACCAGTTGGCATACTCTATGTTATTGGCCACACCATATTGCTGCATTGCATCGCTAGTTGCAATAAGCTTTGGCATTGCGGTATTTAAATGGAGTCCTTCAACAAGTACCTCAATTAAACCATCGTTGCTTATGAGTACAACACCAGCCTTATCGGTTGGCCATGCACCAAGGTGCTGAGATTCGAACAGGTTAGGCATCCAGTCTGGTGGCCCCATATCTGACGCTGGGTTTAGTGAGGCAAAGTATTTTCCAGTCCAACCAGACCAGCCAATACCAAACAGTTCCTCGGTTTTGTTTCGTACCAGTGAGTTTGTAGGTGTGCTAAACATGTTATACTCGGCAATTACCAGTTTGCCCCTATCAAGCATTCCCTTTAGCAACAGATAATCGTTCTGGTTAAGCCCACCATAAACCTTTTGCGACCTTATGGGCTTAGATTTCCCCTTGTACCATTCAAAGGAGTAAACCCCGTAGCAATCGGTGTAGTAAGCAATATCGTACGACGAAGCAAAGGCATCAACCTCGTTAATGCGTAAACTCTTAAAATCAAAAACCTCCTCATCTAGGTTTACGGGAAAAAA
>DHVO01000120.1 GCA_002412705.1 Bacteroidales bacterium UBA5206
TGGAAAGCCATTTCCCATGGAAACCGGGGCTTGCATGTGCATTTTTCATCATTACTCAAATCGGCACCGCATACACATTTATAGTTTACTGCTTTTATCCATTTCTTACCAAAAAGCACGGTGTACCAAAGAGCACCCAGTGCATAAACTGCTACAACGCCTACGGCGTACCATAGCCATGATATTTGAATTAAAGGGCATCCTGCTTCCATATCTTCTGGATTTTGTTGGTTGTGTTTAGCAGTAAATTTACTCCTTTTTGTTCACGATGCTACTCTAAGTTTTCGGTGTATTGCTTAAAGTTGTTTAGAATGGCTTGCCAGCCTTGGCGTTGCAGTTCTGCTGGGTTATCATCCTCCGTTTCGAATTTTTCTGTAACAAGGGTAGCATTGCCCATTGATTCAAAGGTTACTATTACCTTGCGATTATCAGTTAGCGTGTATGCAATATGCTTTAGTGGCGCAATGGATGTGAATAGACCCTCAAAATCGAATCCAAAACTACCATCCCTAGCTTCCATTCGCCAAAGGAACTTTTTGCCCTCTTTTAGTGGGTTTATTGCATGAGGAGTGTGCCAGTCGGCCGATGCGGCATTCCAGTTTACTATGTGTTGGGGCTTAGTCCATGTGTCCCACACCTTGGCTAAAGTCGCTTCGACTTTAACGCTAACTGTAATGGCTTTATTTTTTTGTGGCGTTTCCATTGGTTATCCCTTTTCGGAGCAGTTGAACATCCATTGCACACCAAACTTATCGGTGCAACTACCATAGTAATCGCCCCAGAACATGTCTTGTAGCTCCATGGTTACAGTACCTCCTTGTGATAGAGCCTTAAATAGCCGTTGAGTTTCTACACGAGTGTCGGGTTCAAGGTTAATGTACACGTTGTTACCACTGTTAATTTTAAAGCCCATGGATTCGGGTGCATCAGTGCCCATTAGTCTGAATCCCCCAAGGATGGGGAGCTCAACATGCATAACAAGATTCTTATCGGAATCTGCAATAGGAGGCATCTCGTCCGAAGGAGGGATATCTCCAAAACGACTAATCCCGTCGCCACCATATTCGCCTCCAAAAACAGCTTTGTAAAAGGTAAACGCCTCTTCGGTGCAGCGAGGGAAGTTTAGGTAAATGCTAACTTTTGCCATAGGTTATGATTTTAGGGAGTTGTGGTTAAATGCATGTATAACAATTTGTAGAATCACTTTGTTGTGAGGGCATATGTTGAAGGGCTAAAGTTTGACTTCGCAATTATATATAAGAGGGTAACCATCATATTTCTTNNCAGATAAAGTGTGAGGGACGCTGGATGGTTTTAAACTCAGCCTAGCATCTTCTGTTTGTGTGATGTTTTGTTACGCTAGAAACTTACTCCTCAAGTTCAATTCCCATCTTTTTCATGAGAACAGCTGCGTTTAGCGATGGGTTAACGCCAGGTGTTAGGGTGTAGTCGAAGTAAAGCTCATCGGCGTTAATTTTCACATCAAAATAGTAGGCATCTATGGTTTTTGCCGCAATTTGCTCTGGATTGGCCAGTTCCAAGTCGTGACTAGCAATAACGCCTACGCTGTTGTGCTTTATAATCTGATTGATAATAGCCTTTGCTCCCTTGTGCCTATCGGATGAGTTGGTTCCGCGCAGTACCTCATCAAGTAGGGCTATTATTGGCTTTTTCTCCTTAACCGCTTCAAGTACTGCTCTAAGCCGTTTGAGCTCGGCGTAAAAGGTTGATGTGTTTTCGCCAAGTGAATCGGCTATGCGCATGCTAGTATAGGGCGTAACGGGGGAGTGAACCAACCTTTGCGCGCACACAGGAGCACCGCATTGCGCCAGAACCAGGTTTACGCCTATGGTGCGTAGAAATGTGCTTTTGCCCGCCATGTTAGAGCCCGTTATAAGCATCACTTTGCCATTGCCGCTTAGCTGCATGTTGTTGCAAATCCTGTTTTGGCTTGGGATTAGCGGATGCCCCATATCTTGAGCCTGTAACTCAAAGTTGCTGCTACACTGTGTAGGGTAGCACCAGCTGGGATTATTAAATGCGAGTGTGGCAAGCGACGATAGGCTTTCGAATTGGGCAATGGCGCTAACCCACTGCTTAAGGTTTGTGTTATTGGTTTTTGCCCAGTTGCTTAGAGCAACTAGCTGGCGTATATCCCAAAGTAAAAATATGTTTAGTGGTAGCCCAATGTAGATGTTAAGCCTATAATCGAACCGAGAAGCAATTATTGATAGCTTTTTTATTCCCTTTGATGCAGATGAGTCTCCATTACTAAGGCTGTTTTGAAGGTTAACCAATAGCGGTGCGCTAAATGTTTGACCTTGTATGTGGCTACTTAGCGTGGACAGGTGATTTAGCCCTTCGGCTATTTTTGATACCGTTTTATGGCCCTCTTCAATGTGCTGCTTCCAGTTGTAGTAAAAAACAATGTTTACAATTACTGCTACTAGTAACGGTACGCTATTTACCAATACCATGGAGGCTACAAGGGCTGTTATTGCCAGTGCGCTAAGCATTGTTACTGCTGCTGGTAACCACTTTGGGTAGTGTAGGTTCTGCTTAGCAATTAGCTCGCTAACCTCGTGGAACTGCACGTGGTTGTTGTCTTTGTGGCTTCCGGCTGTTTGTATGCTCTGCCTAAACTGTAGTTGAGTGCTAAGCTCCTTTACGGCGTCTTGGCGGAGGGATATGTCATCGGCCGATGCTGGGTTGCATAGCCATTCTGCTAAAAGGTTGTTGCCTGGCTGTGTGGTGCATCGGTTTAACAATGCGTAAATGGATGCAGCCCCAAAAATATCAAGATCCGATGTGTATGGGTGATTGGCACTTTGGTACTCTGCTCCATCGCTAAAAAGGGATGGCTTTCCCTCTAGCTCAAATTGGTTGAGATCAATTAAGCGCTGCGTTCTGTAAGCCTCATCCTGCACTTTTACATGCCTTACTACAACCATTATAAACGCGGCTACCGATATCGTAGCAGCAACAAAAGCAAGAGTGTGGCTTAGGCCCATTAGGGTAAAAAAGCTAACGGGTGCAGCAACAATAAACAGTAGGCGTAGCCAGGTTAACCGCAGCGCAATACGGTTAAGTATCTTTTGCTCGGCAGTGAGCTCCTGAACTCGCTTTTGGTATGCTTGGCTGGGAGTCAAGGATAGAGGGGAATTAAATGGGTTGGAATTTGTCTGTGCCCTCAACGCGCTCCAGTTCAGCTCCTGTTCTACTTTTTAGGTAGGGGATTATATCTGGGTCGATATTGGCAATATAGTTAAGGTCAAACATCATAAAGTGGTGCTCGTCGGCAACATACTCGTCGGTTTCTTCTCCTGAGTAGAAGCGCCAGCCGCTATCGTCGTCGTCCTCGCGCGATTCCCTGTGCATATAACCAACCTTGAGCCCATCAATGGTAATCATATCCGATGCGTAGCAGTAACCCATTGGGGGTATTAGGTCTTTTATTTCCTCCGCTTTAAGTACGTATGGGTGCTTATCCATGATTGTTGTTTGAGTAATGTTTTGTACAAAGGTAGCATAATGTGTTTGATTGTTTACGTTTACATTTGCATGTATCTGCTAGTTGCTTCGATTTAAATAATATGGTAATTGCTGCCTAAAAAATTAAAAATGAGGGTCGTTGTTTGGAAAAAATGCTTTTACTTTGCATTTCCTATACAGCTACTTTAATGAAAACTGTCACTGTAATACGATTTAGAGCCTAATACAAGTTCTCGTTTCAGCAGAACTTGGCCTTTTCTTTTGGCAGATTCACTGCCACCAATTCACTATTTACTAATTATTTACTAACTAATCCAGGAGGATTTTTTCATGAAATCTACAAGTGTGCTTGCCGCTTTTGGCGTGCGTTGTTGTGTGGCATCGTTTCAGAATGATGCGTTTAGCTTTTTGTTGATATCGAATGCAGCAAATGGTTTGGGTTACGAACATTGTATTAAACGAAAACGAAGACGAGAATGAGTAAGAGTATATATAAATCGGTAGCAATTAGTATTTCTAGAAACTTTAATAGAAACGGTTTTCGCAAGGCCTACGCTCAGGTTGTGGAGGCAATAGCAGGAACTGAACAGGATTTTACGCAGGGCAGCCTTGGTAAGGCTATCTTTTTGCTCTCGGTGCCCATGGTGCTGGAGATGCTTATGGAGTCGGTATTTGCCCTGGCCGACATTATTTTTGTTGCCAAGTTAGGCGCTGATGCCATTGCAACGGTAGGTCTTACCGAGTCCATTATTACCATAGTTTATGCCATTGGTATGGGGCTAAGCACGGCAACAACGGCAATGGTTGCACGCCGAATAGGCGAGAAGAAGCCACGCGCTGCTGCGCTTATAGCAGGACAAGCGGTGGTTACAGCGCTATTCGCATCGGTGCTCATTGCCATTCCCGGAATTCTATTCGCATCGGATATTTTGCAACTTATGGGCACTGATGCCGCAACGGCACAGCGCTACAGCGGTTACACCCAGTGGATGCTTGGCGGTAATGCCGTAATCATGCTGCTTTTTACCATTAACGCAGTGTTTCGTAGCGCTGGCGATGCAGCAATTAGCATGCGGGTACTACTGCTTGCCAATGTGGCCAACATTATTCTCGACCCCATTCTGATTTTTGGCTGGGGGCCAATTCCTGCATTGGGAATTACTGGTGCTGCTATTGCAACCAATATTGGTAGAGGATTGGCTGTGGCCTACCAAGTTTACCTTTTATTTGGAGGTAGGAGCAGGGTTAAGCCATCGCTAAGAAGCTTTATACCCAGGTTTAACATTATTGGTCAGCTGGTAAAACTATCGCTTGGCGGAATAGGGCAAATGCTTATTGCAACCTCAAGCTGGATTGGGCTTATGCGCATTGTAAGCATATACGGTAACGAGGTTATTGCTGGTTATACGGTGGCAATTAGGCTAATTGTTTTCTCACTACTTCCTTCGGCGGGTATTAGCAACGCTGCGGCAACGCTTGTGGGGCAAAATCTTGGAGCAGGAAAGCCTCATAGGGCTGAGCGTTCCGTTTACTTTACGGGTTGGGCAAACATGATTTTTTTAGGAGTGGTTGGGTTACTCTTTGTTATTACGCCTAGTAGCTTTGTTGGGCTGCTTACAAAAGACCCAGTGGTTATTGCTTTTGGTTCTACCTGTTTGCGTATTGCCAGCTACGGCTTTATTGCCTACGGATTGGGCATGGTGCTGGTTAGTGCCATTAACGGTGCGGGCGATACTATTACCCCAACAAAAATCAACTTCTTTTGCTATTGGGTTTTCGAGATACCTTTGGCATGGATGCTTGCCGTTTACCTAGATATGCGCGAGGAGGGCGTGTTCTACTCCATCTTTATTGCAGAAACGGCAATGACAGCTGTTGCCTTCATTGTGTTTAGGCGTGGCAAATGGAAACAGCGTAAGGTGTAGCCTACTTTAGTCTCTTTTTTAATATAAAAGGCACAGGGGATTCTCTGTGCCTTTGCTCTGTTAAGCGTAATCGCTTGTTCCTCTTTTTGTGTCAATGTATCGTTTTTAAAAAGTCTTTGTAATATTATATTTTTGCTAGCCCTATATTGACCTCATTTAAAACAATTGATTCAAAAAACTTATACTTAAGATTTTGTATATGCAAAAAGGCGATTGCAGGCTTTAGAGGCTAATTAGGCAGTTACAGATTTGAGAGAGTTACACCTGTTTAACTTATATAATTGAGCCCATTTTGATTGTGCAGCCTTGAATCTTAGAGTACAATCTATTAGTATTCTATTTCTAGGGGTAATTCTCTCGCTGTTTCTATTAAAATCTTTACGTCATTTAAACCAATTGCTCCCTTAAAGATGTTCTGTTCCTTTATTCTTTTATTGATACTGTGGTGTAGAACAATAGGATCCTCTTTTGAAACTTTCTCTACTGTATCAACGCCCAAATCATATAGTATTTTGGCGTAAGTAACTCCAACCCATTTTATTCTTGATAAATCGGTTAGTTTTGTTAATTCTAATATGTCAGTATCACTTATTCCCTCTGAATTTATTAGGTGTTGCCTGTCTGCTATTGTTTTGACCTTATCATATAGCTTTTCGGTATTTTTAATTCCAATTTTCTCTAGTTTTTCAATTGTGTCTTTTGAAATCCAGTCGAAGTCAGCAATCTTATTTGGCTTTGGAAGTGTACTATTTAATTCTCTTAGCAAAATGGTTAGGTATTCACTTGTTAGGAAGTCAATTGTAGATAGTTTAGCAAATGTGTTCTTGTTTTTAAGTAATTGTATTAATTCTTTAACATTCTTAATCCCAATACTCTTAAAGTATCCAAATCGCTCATCCAATTTATCTTTTAGGATTAATCGGCTCGGGGGCAAATATGCTGATTCCAGTTTTATCCGATAATCATCGATTGTTATTTTTTTCAAGTCAATGTAGTATCCCATATCATTCACTCTTTATAAGATTATAGCTATTTGCTGTAGTTGCGCCTGCTGCTATAATCCATTGGGGAGTCCGAAGCAGCGCCGTTGTTCTAGGTTTAAGCAAATGCAATATACAAAATTGGATTCGTTTAATGCACTACATCAGTGAGTTAAGGTTGTTGTTGCCAGCAGCTAATGCCTAATATCAATATAAATGTTTTTATACTTCTTTTTAAAACCATCCCAGTTTTCATTATTCTCAAAATTGGTTTCAATAAAAAGTTTAATTGCATTAACAACAATGTCGTTGGATAGGTCTGGTTTAATCTGGCCAAATCTATTTTTTCTAAATTTTTGTTCAATGCTATCTTTGAGCATAGCCAGATCTAAGAAATCTAAATGATACATGTTAGGAATCTTAATTCTAAAAGCGGTGTGTGCAAGGGAAGAATTATACGTGTAGCTATTATCCCTTCTTTTTTCACTTCTATCATCAGCCCATGTACCTATTGTAGTATCAGAAACCCCTTGAGGTTGGGACGTAAAATATAGGATGGATTGCTGTGGCCTTAATTTCGAAATTTGGTCATTAACATCACCATCAAGGTTTATTATGGCTTTTATATTTTTATTGGTACTAGCAGCAAGCAAGGCCGATGCCCCAGAAATTGAATGCCCGCCTACAACTATTCTTGTGGTATCTATTTTAGAGAATAGAACACTATTCTGGTCTAATGATAGTTTTATTAACTCGTTTGTGGCATAGCTTAAGTACTCAGCACTTTTATGGTAATCGGCCTCTGATTTGGTTACATTGCTAAATTGATCGTCAGGGAAATAAACTGTTTTTGAAATAGGGGTAGCAGAGATGCATGCTACTATAACTCCGTGTCTAACCAGCGGGAGTATTATGTTGTAATAATCAGTTGACAACCATCCCAGACCTGGCCCAAAAATCAAAACTGGCAACTTCTTGTCGAGAGCCATTCCGTTTACAGCACCATCATATATGCCTAGTGAAGCCTTGTTTGCTATTTGCGATCCTACTTTAGTAGAAGTGGCATCAAAATGTTTAATCTGCCAGTCCTTTACGGGTAATATTTCTCTTTTAGCAGTGCTATCAGCATCAACAGGTATATGTATAAAGACGGATAATTTTATGTTTAAATCGTCATCCTTTAGTGTTATCCAATTGCGCTCAACCTCATACAAATCTCTTTTATATTGAATATTCATTGGTTCTACTTGGTTGTCAAACACTTTTTTACTTGTGTTTTGACAGGATGATAATGTTGAGAGCATTATCATAAAAGCAGACATCGAAAAATATTTAGATATGCGTTTCATAATTTAAAAGTTACTAATATTATTAAGAGGTCTTTAGTTGTTACCAATGGTTAAGTGTATGGAACGTAGGTGTTTGTAGGCTGTGTGCCTGTTGTTCGGCTCAAATGCCGATGCAGCGACAAAGCTTGGTTTTATGGCTTAGTGTTCCAATGATTTAAGCATGTTTTGGCTGTAGTTGTTCTTTAATCATTGTGTTTAAAGCATTTTTTGCAGTTGGCGTAGTAATTATTAAAACGCGAAAAGCAATGCAAAACCGAACTTCAAGAGCGTTTGTGAACGGAACAAAACGTCTATCAATCCAGCATTATCAAACGTTAAAATAAGCAACATATAAAATATTGCCAACGTATTATGGGCCAAATATGAGCAGCCACCACTTTTTATTCTCTTTTTTTACTTGTTTGCCGCGTTTACTTTATTCCAAGGCTTGAATACTGAAACAAAAAATACAAAAATCATAGTTCCAAATTGAGCTATTCCCCATATTTTAGATAGAGATTGAAAGCTGAGATACTTGTCTTGGTTGTAAACAGATATTCCATTGGCCTGTACCATATAAACTGATTCATTTGTCCATTTTCCAAGCCAGAAGGTACCTAAAACTATCATAGCAATTGTTAAAACTAATTTTACAACTATCCACCAGTGTTTAAAAAATCCCCAAGGTGTTTTCCATGAAAGAAGTAATCCGGTAGTAAAGGTGGCCGACGCAGAGCCAATGACGATCCAATCATCTATTAACTTTATAGCATAATTATATGCCAGTAGCTCAGAAGCATTCTCAGAATGCTTTGTAAACATTAACAGTATCATTGATATAGCTGCTCCAGCCCAAAGTGACGAAAAAACTATGTGCAAGCTTACTACTGTTCTTCTTGTGTTTTTTGAGAAATGCGTCATGATTTGTTTAATTTTGTTACTTTTGACAAAAGTATAATATTATACCATATAACCTTTGTCTTATGCAGGAAAATACTTTCGGGTATTTATTAAGTACTTGTAACAATCAGTTAATAAAGCTTTTGAACAGAGAGTTGGCAAAGGCAGATTTAGACTTAACGCGTGAACAGTTTGTTGTATTAAATCTGTTGTGGGAAAAAGACTCTATCAGCCAACAGTTTTTGGCGAATAGACTTCAGAAAGATAAATACAGTATCACAAAACTGATTGATGGTTTAGAGAAACGAAAATTGGTTGTGCGCTTATCTTCAACAACCGATAGGCGATTAAACCTTATTGCTCTTACTCCCAAATCGATGGAGATTAGACCTTGTGTTGAAAAAGTAATGAGAGACACTTTAAAAAAGGCATTTGCAGACATTCCTGATTCTGATGTAGAGTTCTTAAAAGTGGTATTAGAAAAAATAATTCAAAATATTAATTTGAGTTAGCAACGCTCTGAATCTTAAATTGCCGCTAACGTTTGGCATTAAGGCCAGTGGTGGCTTTCATGCGACATCCTTTTAAACCGTTACAAATGCCAGTGAGGGCAGAATCTATCAATCTATCACTCCGTTCCCCAATGTTTTATGGTAGCGTGTTGGCAACAGTAATTTAGTAATCATATTTTATTGCTCCAGAATTCAAAAATTCAGTTTTATACTTATTGCAAAAAGAAAAAGCTCTGACTAATCAGAGCTTTCACGTGTTATATAAGGATTTGTGCCTTATGGGTTATAGTGCTTGTTTAACCGATTCTGCCATTGTGGTTGTTGGCCTGCCAATTAGCTTTGATAGCTGTTGTGTGGTATCAAATAAATCACCTTTTGATGCGCTTACATCCCAACTGGCTATGGCATAGGCAAAGGCTTTTGGTATGTTAAAGCTCTCAAGGATTTTGGCATATTCCACTTCCGGCAAATTTTTGTAAGGTATATCCATGCCAGTCTGTTTGGATATTTCCGCTGCTAAATCGCTAAGGGTGTATACGTAATCGCCTGCTAGTTCAAATACTTTCCCTTTGTGTTCCTCGTTAGCTATTACAACGGCTGCAGCCTCGGCGTAATCTTTTCGGGCAGCAGATGATATTTTTCCAGAACCAGCGCAACCAATAAACGCCCCTCCACCTAGAGCCCCCTCAATTGAACCTGTATAGTTCTCGGTGTACCAGCCGTTTCTTAGTATGGTATAGTCTATACCTGAGCTTATTATCATTTTCTCTGTCTCCAGGTGCTCCTCTGCAAGATTTAACGTTGTGGTATTGGCGTGCAGCAAGCTTGTGTAAACAATCCATTTAACCCCTGCGTTTTTTGCGGCAGTAATTACATTCTTGTGCTGTTGCGCACGCTTTCCAATTTCGTTTGCCGAAATGAGTAACAGCCTATCTATACCATCTAGCTGTTTATCCATTTTCTCGGTGTTGTTGTAATCGAACAAGCGGGTCTCAACATCAAGTGCTTTGGCCTTTTCAATGTTGCGAACCAATGCAACCACGTTATCTTTTCCAACTTTTCTTTTTAGCTGTTCAACAACCAGCATCCCCAGCTGACCTGTTGCTCCTGTTACTCCAATTTTCATTTTCTGTATGTTAGTTGTTTCTTCGGGAATCGGTTTCCTGTTTTTATGGAAGCTTATAGCTTCCAATTGGTGAGAAGACTCTTAATGGCGTTGCTTGCGCTTTCAAGATGGATGTTTACGGTAGCCTTGTTGCCTGTGCTAGCATGTATAAACTCATAGTCCTTTATACCAATAAAGTCAAGCTCAATTTTTAAAAGGGTTTTTAGGTTATCTAAATAACCATACTCGCTATTGTATGTTCCCATACTTGTATAAAGAGTAAGGAATTTTTTTGTTCCCATTAGCCCAACTGGAGCATTGTTTTTATAGGTAAAGAGCTTGCCCGACTGCATAATTGCATCAAAATATACCTTAACAATTCCAGGTAGCGAAAAGTTATGCATGGGTGTTGCTAGTACAATTATATCGGCATCCATAAAATCTTGGGTTAGCTTGTCGCTCATGCTCAAGGCATCGGCTTCTTGCTGACTCAGTTTTTCGCCTCCAAAATTTCGTTTTTTGTATGCCTTCAAGCTTAGCTCGTCGAAATGCTTTGGAGGATTTTTCACTAAGTCAAGTTCAACAACTGAGTGAAAACCGTTTAGGTTTTGCTTAAAGGCGTTCAGCAGTTTTAGCGTGTTTGAGTCGTTACCCGATGGCAAGTATTTTACTACAAGGATTTTCATTGCATGTGGTTTTTAGGATTACCCTAACTTAGAGACAATCAAAGAACAATTTTGATATCGAGAATAAATATGTCGTCGATTATATTGTCGCCAAGGTTGTCGAAGAATGATTTAGAACCATAACGAACATCGTACTTAGAGCGGTCAACTTTTAGCTGTGCGGTGTAAATGTTGTCCTTTTTAGTTATATCAACAGATATGTTTTCTGCTTTCCCTTTTATGGTTAGCACACCCGTTAAAGTTGCCTTACCATTAACAAAGGGGGATGCCTTGGTTACCCTGAATGATGATGTTGGGTACTTCTCCACACCAAAGAAATCGTCTGATTTTAGGTGGCCAACTAGCTTTTGGTTGTAGCCCTCATCTTTAAGGTCGTAATTGGTTATAGAGTTCATGTCCATTAGCACTTCGCCGCTAACAATGTTACCATCATTAAGGTGGAAGTAGCCGCTCTTGATTTTTATGCCACCATTGTGAGAACCACCAATTTTATTACCTGTCCAATTAACCTCAGATTTTGTGGTGTTAATCTGGCTTTGTTGAGCCGATGCAGATATTGCTCCTGTTAATAGAAGCGCTCCAAAAATTGCTATTGCTTTCATACCGTAAAATTTAAATTGTTGTTTGTAACTATTTACGATACAAAGGTAGGGTGGTAAGTTTTGTAAACACTTGACCTATGGTAAGAAATGAACTTGATGTATGTTAAGGGAATAAGCGTGTGTTATGCGATGCTATTTCTGCCTTCTGATTCTGCTAAGGCTTTCGGGGGTTATACCAAGATACGAAGCGATATAGACCAGTGGTACGCGTTGAAATATTTCGGGATTTTCCTTCAGCATTTCATTGTATCTATCCATTGCTGTTTCCCACATGGTTGCATTTAGTCGGTTTAAAGCATTTATATATGCCTTTTGAAACAGAATGCGAAAATACCGTTCAAGGCGGGGAATCTTGATTAGCAGCTGTTCAAATTGTTCGTGCGAGATTCTGAGCATATTTGAATCTTCTATTGCTTCGATGTTGTATTTTGCGGGACTTTTGGAAAAGAAGCTCTCTAGATCGCTAATCCAGCTGTTATCCATTCTAATTTGGTAGATGTGCTCTATCCCTTTTGAATTGATGTAAAAGGAACGTAAGCAACCCTGAGTTATAAAGTATAGGTAGTTACATGTTTGTCCCGATACCAGTAGGTCTTTCCTTTTCTTTATGGTTACAGGTTCGAAAGCGGATAATATAGTGGCCTCCTCTTCTTTGGTTATTGCAGACCATTTATTGAAATAGTACAACAACTTATTGTCTTCTTTCATTTTAAACCCCTTTCGCTTGTTTTATACAAATTTAAGAGAAAGTTACACGTAGCAATGTGTTTTGGTTTGTTTACTGCATGTTACCTGTTTGTGCTACACCATAATTGTAGAAAGGCGAGTTGGCTCATTGTAAACTAAGGCTCTTTACGGTTTTTATTTCCTATGACCTAGCGAACCGCCCAGTACGAGACCCGTACGTACGGTGGCCCCGCCCTTTCGGTATGGGGTAAATTGTGAGAGGTGCAGTGGTGGTCTTCATGACTTGCGGGTCATCTACTCGATTGGCAAATGTGGTTTTTGTTATTCGTGCGAAAAAGATTTAATCATCAACAAGCAATTGTTTTTTTGTCGTAAACATATAAAAACGGGGCTAATTTGCCCCGTTTCTTTCTTTACATTAGAGAAAACAAGGTGGCTTAGCGTTTAAAGAACAACTTGCTGCCAACCCTGTCCTTACTTATAACCCTGATGTAATATGTACCGGCTGGAAGTGAGCTAAGCGAGAACTGAATCGGTTGCCCGTCGGACTTAACGGATTTAATAATACCCATACCACTCCAAAGCTGCACTTCGTAAGTAGTTTCTGAGGATTGGCTATTGCTTGAATTAAGCTGTTTTTCGTTCTCTGTTAAAGTTACCGTTATCTGATCCGTGGCTGGGTTGGGACTGATGGCTAAGTCAAAAGGCAGGATTGGCGGATCAATTTTGCCACCACCGCTACTCGTTATGGTAAGATAAACTTTAGTTGAAGCGCTCAAACTCATACCACATTGATTCTCTCCTTGCACAGTAAAACTACCGGTGCCTATACTGGTAGGGTTTACGTAAACAAAGTCGCCGTTATCAATAAGGTTAAAACATGAGGAGGGGGCACTCTTTTCGACAACCCAGCTGCCATTGGCACTTCCCAGCTGTTTAATGAAGAATAATTGTAGGCTGGTGGTGGGGCTACCATAGGTTAAGTCGTAACTTACTGATGCTGTTGTTTTAGTAACACTACCGTTGCTGATATATGGGCGAAGGGGAGTTCCAACACTTACTTCAAATGGAGATAGCGGAATGCTGTTCCCCTGATAGGTTACCACGGCATTTACTTGCTCCATCCCGTTGCTTTTCTTAGCAATTACGGCGCTACCACTACCTTGCCCTGACACTAGAGTAAGATTACCGCTAACAATCCACTGAACAGTGGCACCTGAAAGTAGTTCCACTATTCTGTATGTTTCCTGAAAGCATACTGTAGTAGAACCACTAATGGAGGGCATTGGTATTTTAACCGATATTGCATTGCTTAGTTTCGATTTTCCTGCTGCGGATACTGATTTCACAGCGAACAGGTAAGTATTGCCCGGCTGTAAATTGGTAACAGAGAATGAGGGAGAGGTAGATGTACCAACGATGACATCTCCAGATGTTACATTATATACTTCGTAACTGGTAGCTCCCTGCATAGCATCCTAGGATAGCATAGTGCTGAAGTAGGTTACCCCTGTGGCGGTGAGTCCTGTAGGAATTGCAGGGGCAGTGGCAATACTCATCCCCTCGCTGGTGGCATAGTTCCCCGCTAAGTCGGTAGCGGTAACGTAAGCTGTGTAGGTAGTACCAGGGAGGAGGGAAGCACTGCTTAAAGTCTTCTCCCAATTGGTTTCAGTCCCGTTACAAGTTGCGGTGGCTCTAGTTACACCGGCTTGATCTTTTAGGGCAATGGCGAACTGCTTTATGCCTTTGCGCCCCACACTAAGATTCATATCGGAGTAGTTCTTCGACATCTCATCGAACGCATCGAATGCAATAGAGACTGACTGGCTACCAGATGTAGAGCGCTTAACTAGGGTTATATCGGTAGGCGGGGTGTTGTCCACGATCACCTCGAACAGAGCTGGGGTGAAAAACCCAAGGGAGCTACCATTCTTGTTTGCCTTTATGTATACTGGCATGACATATCGATAATCAGGTGTTCCCGTTGGGGGGGTAATGGTTAAATCAAAAATGGCCGTTTGCAGCGAATCAATGGTTATGGGTTTATTGTCATTGGAAATATGTACCCAACTTCCCTCTGTAGCGAACGACGCATTCCTATCAATGTTCACGCTGAATGGCCCTTTGGTGTTGCAGGTGATCCGTGTCCTGAGGCTAAAGGTTGTTTCGGATTTCACAGGGTAACATCTGTTGGCGGTAGAATCGGTCTTGGGGATCGTGATGGTCAAATCCTGTGCTGTAGCTCCGAGTGCCAGACACAGCAGCATGGCTGCGCTGTTCAATTTCCTGTTCATAGTAATCATATTTTGGTTTTAACTGCTAGTTATTGCGGATGCAGCGCACGGATTTTCCTGAGTCTTTAGGGTAACGCTGACGACCAATGGTTGAGAACATCTCGGCAATGCCACGAATCCAAAGGATCTTTCCTTTGATATCAGGAATGCTATCTACGTAGTACTCTGTGGATGACCAGAAATAGGCCATTTCATTTTTATAGTAATAGGAGTCCACAAACCTACCCCCAGAGGGGAGTGCAGTGAACCCGCTGCTGTTATCTGCGGGGTTGGGTGCGTTCCAGTGCAGGGTGCCAACCTCCTTGAGCCTACCACCCACCACACCATTGGTTCCTGTTCCGTTGGGGTCAAAGGCGTTATCGCCATTGTCCAAGTAAGTAACTAGGGTTGTCCACTCCTCATCGGTTGGTACATGCCAGCCATCGGGGCAGAGGTTCCGTTCGTCCATTACCGCGTAGCCGTTGTACAGCAGCCCGTAGGTGGCAATGCTGTCGGGGTCGGTGGTGTCATCATAGGCGCAGTAAACACCTTGCGTCTGGAGGTGGAAAACCCCTTTGCCAGCTGAAAGTGGGAGGAAAGTAATGGGATCGCCGTTGCTGTAATGGGTTACCCGCAGGTTCTCAGCCATCCATGTCTGCGCGCCAATGGTGATAGTTTTGTACTCGTTCCCATCGATATCAGTCACCGTTCCGTAATCCTTGCTGGGGTTGAAAATGGCGGTGGATTTCCCTTTTCGGGGAGTGGGGGTATCCTTGCTGCATCCCCCAATAATAAATATCAAAACTAGGATTAGCGTTGATAGATTGGTCTGATACTTTTTCATGTTGTTAAAATTATATTCTGGGTTTCAGGTTTTTTAACTATTTTGCTAACGGTCGGTAATTGTTGTCGTTGCGGATTTAGAAGTGCGTACCTGTCCGAAGGACATGGAACTGCGAAATGAGAATCTGGCGAACGACACCACACGAACCCCGCAATGCAAATTACAATTTGTTACAGGCTGGCATTGTATTCTTTGGTTTCTGCTAAGGTTAAAATCGCTTTTTGCTGTTCAAAATATCAATTCCAAATTCTTTTGCCACGCTATTCTGCTTGAATGGATTGATTTTTTGAACATTGCCGTTATATCTCAGAAACGAACCTGTGTTTTTGAACCAAAAGCTTATTCCGGCTTTAACACACTGCTCCCGAATTGCTAAAACCCAATCGTAGTTACAGATACGAGCTTCACGCCCGGTTTCGCCACCTACGGTAAGATGCTCAATTCCGCTGAGATAGGGCGAAAAATCAACTGCACTCAAAAGTGGCGCAGCGGCAATAAACCGCCTCTTAATGGGGTACGATAAAAACAAGGGCAAACGATAATCGGCCAATTCCTGGTTTTCAATTGTACACCCGATATTCACATTGTCGTATCCATCGCCCCAATCGGCTGGGAGTGAGACCAAAAAGCGGTCGATGCGTTTTGTTAAAATCAAAAACTCGAGATCGGGTCGCTGCTTTATCATCGCCCAGGCATCAGCACGCCACTCATCGGCTTCGGCAATAAAAAAATCGCTTGCGAAACAAGTCGCAACAATCTTACCGCTTTGAATTTTATCCTTGCCTTTAGCCGTTTTAGCTATTGGTTTGTCAAACTCATTAGTTTTGTGAACCTCATTTTGTCCACATCGTTTTGAGAAAGGCCCATAGAAGTAGCAGTATGTACAACCATCGCTTACTTTATAGCACCCAGTCCACGGTTCCCAATTCATATTACTTTGCAGCTAAAGGGGTGAAGAACTCAATTAGGTTCTCTTCAGGGTCTCTCAGGTGAACCACTCTCATTCCCCAGTCAGGCATATCGGTGGGTTCATTAATAAAGGAAATATCTTTTTTCAAAAATGCCTGATAGGTGTCATCTACATTCTCCACTTCAAATGATACCATCATTTTTTCTCGACAATCTGTTGGCTGGATTTTGTTACTATTACCAACCGATGGTGCCATATAATCTGAAACAAATATGGCAAAACCTTCTATTCCTTCAGCTACTTTGAAGGAAGCATAACAACCATCTTCATCGCCCCAAACCGGTTCAAATCCAAGTTTTTCTGTATAAAACTTAAAACATTTCTTATAGTCCTGCACCAATAATCTTACATTACTGAATTTCATAAATATCCTCCAATTTGAGTTAACTTCTATTTTTTTTGTTGTTCATTTTTCACTTCCCTATCCCAGTGAAAATTTTTGATTGCCGCTAACGGTTTATGGTATGGTGTCGTGCGAGATTAGGAAGCGATTTCATGTCGGTTTACACCGACTTTCTTACGAGCCATAAACTTTTGAAACCAGCTAAAACCCGTATGCACTACACCATGTGTTGTGCCTTGTGTTTCTTATTCAACTCATTATAAATCTGCCATATTAAGAATAGTACAATCCCTGTTTCTGCACTAAAGAATGTAATTATTACTATTAGCCAGTCAATAGTTTTCTTTTGTTTTGAATCTACAATAATGAAAACTGAAAGAATCAAATTTATCAAGAATGTTATCGTAATAAAAGCAGATTGAATTGTTCTTACATCTTCAGGCATCATGCCTGGTTGAGAATGAAGCGAATAATACAATTGCAATCCATAAGGTTTAGCAAAATGAATTAATCCAATATAAATTAATAGCAATATTGAATATTTAGTCAGCAGTTTTTTCGTGTTCATATTGTTAAGTTTTACCAAATGATTAACCAATACATTATCGTCTGTTCACTATTATTGAAAGCATATCCTTTAGAATATCCGTTTTCCCATTTTGCTGGGAGATTTTCTTTTGCTTTTAAATATT
The DNA here is from genome assembly GCA_002412705.1 of Bacteroidales bacterium UBA5206. Classification (GTDB taxonomy): domain Bacteria; phylum Bacteroidota; class Bacteroidia; order Bacteroidales; family Tenuifilaceae; genus UBA5206. Next base: position 17,340 of record DHVO01000120.1, read on the forward strand.
CTGATTCTATAAATCTCCCTGGTTTATAGTCCAATATTGCTATCTCACAATTTTCAACTTTAATCCATTCTTCATTTAGGTCATTGTATTCATATATTGCGTCTTGTGGTATTGGATA
>DHVO01000176.1 GCA_002412705.1 Bacteroidales bacterium UBA5206
CGATTTTCGGCGTAGATGAAGGAATAGCCACGAAGTGGCGAAACCTCAATAACCGTGGGCGTAGCGAAGCAGCCCACGGAATATAGGCAACCCAGCCTCGACCCTGAAGGGGTCGAACCTCTCATCGTAAGTTAAGCCCCTTCGGGGCTTAAGTCTTATGTTTGTACCATTCCGTGGGTTTAAGCTTCGTTCCTCAGCTTGCACCCACGGTTATTGATATTTTGCCCTTTCAGGGCAGGAAGAGAGGAAGAGGAGGAAGGAACTGGGAGTTATCGGAAGTTATCGTAATTCAGCGGAGGAATTAGGACATGGGAAATAACCAGTAACTTGTAACAAGTCACAAGTAACCAATGACAATCCAACTCTGTGTACATCCGCCCAATTCGTGTAATCTGTGGTCTATAAGTTAGCGGAATGATTAGGGCGAGTGCAGTAACTAGTAACTCGTAACCAGTAACTAGAGACTATCCAAATCTGTGTACATCCGTCCAATTCGTGTAATCTGTGTTCTATAAGTTATCGGAATGATTAGGGCGTGTGCTGTAACCAGCCCCCACAAACCAAAAACAAAAAAGGCGTTAGCCTGTAACCGCTAACGCCTTAATGCTATTGTGAGAAAAATTATCCTTTAACGTAGATGGTAAGTTTTTGTCCTACCCTAATAATGTTACCCCTTATGTTATTCCATGAGCGAAGCTGACTTACCGATACGCCATGCCTTCTGGCAATTGTACCAAGCACATCGCCCTCCTTAACCCTGTACACCAACTTTTTGCTTCCGCTTGGCACATCGTACTGGTACGACGATTTAAACTTGGCTGGGTCTATCCTGTTGTTAGGGTTAAAGTAAACGCTATCCTTGTATGCAAAAATCTTTTGCTCGTTATCGATATACTGACCCACCGATTCCATTGGGATTCTTAGCACGTAGCTCTTCCCTTTGGCTGGGATAATATCCATTTTATACTGTGGATTCAAATCCCTTAGGGTGCTAATTGGCATGTTTAGAACCTCGGCAACCTGATTCAGGTGCAGCATATCATTTACCATAATGGTATCCGATACCAGAGGCAGGTTCATGGCAATTGGGTTAAGATTGTGCTCCTTGTGGTAGGTTAGCGCATAGGTGGCTGCAATAAATGCAGGCACGTAACCCCTGGTTTCCCTTGGTAAGTAGTAGTATATATCCCAGTAGTTGCGTTTGCCGCCCGAGCGTCTAATGGCCTTATTCACGTTACCTGGGCCGCAATTGTAGGCGGCAATAACTAGAGTCCAATCCTTATAAATGGAGTACAAATCCTTAAGGAATCGGGCTGCAGCATGCGATGAGGCTATAGGATCCCTACGCTCATCAACATAGGAGTTTATGGTTAGCTTGTACATGCGCCCCGTGCCGTACATAAACTGCCAAAGGCCTGTTGCTCCAACTCTGGAAACGGCTCTTGGGTTTAGTGCCGACTCAATTACGGGTAGCATTCTTAGCTCCGTTGGTAGCTGGTACAGGTCTAGTATCTCTTCAAAAATGGGGAAGTAGTAATCGGTTAGCCCTAGCATAACCTCAACCCTGTCGCGCTTTTTCTGCGTGTACACATTTATGTAGCTCCTAACAATGCTGTTAAATGGCAAATCGATAATAGAGTTAATTTGCGCAAGCCTGTTTATGTAAACCGAGTCGGGGATGTTGGAGTGTATGCCCACGCTATCGATATCAACCCCATCAACAAAGTTGTTGGTATCAAGCGCTTGCTGTATGTACCAAAGGTTAAGCAGGCTATCTAGGTTGTTGCTAAACCCTTCGTAAAGCATCATGGCCTCAAGGGTTGAGTCGGGTAGTGCTTGGTTAGGCGTTTGAGCCTTAAGCCCGTAAGGCATTACCCCAAGAGCTGAAAGTATTAAGGTGTAGAGCAGTTTTTTCATTGTGGTGGTGGTTTAGAAGTTTAGCTTGCAGCTAACTCCAAATGTTGGAGCTGTAGTTGGTTGTCCGGCCCAAGCGCCTCCTTCAAAAAGCGGCTCAATGCGTAGGGCTAGGTCGTCATCAACGTTCCAGTCGTACAGGTGTGCGTCCACATTGGCATCAATTACGTTAAGCACGTAAAAAAAGGTTAGCCCAAGGAACGACAAGTCCCTGTTACGGCGGTACTGATCCTTAAAGTACTTAAGGTCGTCGGCGCTTCGTTCTCCGTTAAACTCGTCAACGGTGTTTGGATCGTTATCGGTACTGTAAATATACGCTTTTTGGAAACGTCGGTATCCGCGGTGGTTAAAATCTACAAGATAGTACAGGGTTGATATTCCGCCATAAATAATGGGAACCTTCCAGTACTTCTGGTTGTAAACCTGTCCCATACCCGGTACCAGTAGCGAGAAAATGGTAGCTGTAGCAGGGGAGTGCTCGCCCTTGTTGTGTACCAAAAGCGCATCGGCAACGCTGGCCACGTAAATTGCGGTGGCGCCAGCATAGTAGAGGTTTCGGGACTGGCGGGCTTTAATCTTAAGCTCCTTGTAGTAGTTTATCTCCTCGGCAGAGTAGTATGAATCCAAGTTTTTAACAAGGTACTTGTAGTCCTGGTAAAGCTTGTTGGCCTCAAATCCCTTGTACATAAATCCGCCAATACCCCCATAAATAATGGGTAGCTTCCAGTACTGCTTGTTAATAATTTGTCCCGATCCGGGTAAAACCTGTGCGGTAAGCCACAGCTGCTTTGTGCTAAGTGAGTCGAACAGCGGGGGTGGCGTTTTTGCCTGAGAAACAATGGATACTAAAAAAAGCGAAGCAGCCAATACTATTGGCCGCATCCTGTTTATAGTGATTTGTGAATGGTTCACCAGCTTATGTAACACCCTCAATGTAGTACGTTTTGGAAGGTTAACGGTTGTTTCCCTAAATTATTCCTTTAGGCGATTAAATTTTTCAATTATCTCTAGGAGTTCGCCCTCGGTGCGGTACGAAATTACAATTTTACCGTTGCCTTTAGGTGTTTGCTTCACGTCAACGCCCCATCCAAAAACCTTGGTTAAATCCTCTTTTAGGAGTGATGCAAACCCAACGTCTTCGCCGTTTTGCTCTGCGTTATCGTCGCCCTTGTCGGTTGATGCGTTAACTGGTGCGCCCTCTTGGATTTGCCTTACCAGCTCCTCTGTTTTGCGTACCGATAGCTCCTCCTCAAGTATGCGGCGGTATATTTTAATCTGGTTAATTGGGTCGTCTATGGTGATAAGCGTACGGGCATGCCCCATGGAGAGTAACCGTTCGCGTATGCCAGCCTGAATCTCGGCGGGTAAACGTAGTAAGCGAAGGTAGTTGCTAACCGTTGCGCGCTTTTTGCCAACCCTGTCGCCAAGGGTCTCTTGGGTTAGGTTACACTCGTCAATTAGGCGTTGGTAGCTAATGGCAACCTCAATGGCATCAAGATCCTCACGTTGGATGTTCTCAACCAGAGCCATCTCAAGCATCCCTTGGTCGTCGGTTTTGCGAACATACGCGGGGATACGTTTTAGCCCAGCAATTTTTGATGCACGTAAACGGCGCTCGCCCGATATTAGCTGGAAGCGTCCATTGTCCATGTTTCTAACCGTGATGGGCTGTATAATACCCAGCTTCTTTATGGATTCGGCTAGCTCGTTAAGTGCGTCTTGGTCAAAATTGGAACGGGGCTGAAAAGGGTTAACGTCAATGCTCTCAATGTCTATCTCGTTAACCAAATCACTTACTACTTTCTTCTCTATTGGCTGCTGTGGCTGTTGCTCTGCTTTACTCGATGCAGGTGCAGGTGCGTCGTCTATAAGCGCGCCCAAGCCTCGTCCCAATGCCATTTTCTTATTCATATCTTACTGTTTACTCCTCTGCGATTATATTATAGCTGCTTTTGGTCGGCGTCAATGGTTGTTAGGTTGTTCTTTTGTAATACTTCGCGTGCTAGGTTTAGGTAGTTGGTTGAACCACTTGAGGCTGCATCGTACAAAATAACGGGTTTACCGTAGCTTGGCGCCTCGCCCAGCTTGGTGTTACGCTGGATAATGGTTTCGAATACCATTTGCTGGAAGTGCTTCTTAACCTCTTCCACCACTTGGTTCGATAGCCTTAAGCGCGCATCGTACATGGTTAGTAGGAATCCTTCAATCTGAAGCTCTGGGTTAAGCCTTGTTTGAATAATCTTAATGGTATTTAGCAGCTTGCCCAGCCCTTCAAGTGCAAAGTACTCGCACTGTACAGGAATCATTACAGAGTCGGCTGCCGATAGCGCATTTACCGTGATTAGTCCTAACGATGGAGAGCAGTCTATGAGTACAAAGTCGTAATCGTCCTTCACCTTCTCAATAACCGCCTTTAGCATCTTCTCCCGGTTGGGTAGGTTCAGCATCTCAATCTCGGCACCTACTAGGTCGATGCTCGATGGGATAAGGTCTAACCCCTTAATCTCGCTGGTAAGAATCACATCGCGCGGATTAACCTCGTCAACCAAGCACTCGTAAATGCTAGATTTGATGTTGCGTAAATCAAAGCCTGTACCCGATGTGGCATTTGCCTGTGGGTCGGCATCAATTAAAAGTACCCTATACTCAAGAACCGCTAAACTTGCAGCAAGGTTAATGGCCGTGGTGGTTTTACCAACCCCGCCTTTTTGGTTCGCAAGTGCTATAACTTTTGCCATTCTAAAAAGGTTTTAAATGGTATGATCTGCTTCCTGATTTTGCCCTCAAAAATAGTTTTTACAGAAAACTGATCGAATTTTACTCCGGTTCAATATAAACAAATCGCGATATCTTATCAACAAGATATTAACATTGACCCTAACTGAGCAGCCAACCGCAAAAATAGAAAATCTTTTCTGATTTACTCGACTCGGAGCCGTTATCCTTACCCTAAACCGTTTGTTTTAGTTGTGGATACTAGCGTTGAGCCCTAAATTTTTTATTTGTGTGCCCAACGGTAACCCTTGCCACTTTTTTGCGTATGTAACCCCCGTTTTGCTCGGCTTTTGCCCGTTTACACAGCCTTTTGCCACACCATGCAAACCTAAACGGCTGTGCCTAAGCTGATGTATTGATAAAGTTGTATATTTGCCAGTCTGTTTTGTTTACACATAATACGTGAAGGCGTTGAATAACAGTTGGTTTTTAGTTGTAAACCCCGAAGCAGGAAGCGGAACGGGACGTAAGGATTGGCCTTACATTAAGAGCTTACTAGACTCTAATAACATAAAATACGAGTTTGCACTCACCCAGCGTAAGTACCATGCCGTGGAGCTTACCGTGGCGGCCATTGGCCAGGGCTACAGGAAACTGGTAGCCGTTGGCGGCGATGGTACCCTAAACGAGGTGGTAAACGGTATCTTCTTGCAGGAGACTGTGCCATCGGTTGATGTTACCGTTGGCGTTATTGCCGTTGGTACAGGTAACGATTGGACCCGCATGTACTGCCTGCCCTCTACCTACGAGGGGAAGGTTAAGGCTCTAAAGGATGAAAAGGTGTTTTTGCAGGATGTGGGCGTTGTGGAGTACCAGGAGTCCATGGTTAAGCAGAAGCGCTACTTTGCCAACGCTGCCGGCATTGGCTTTGATGCCGAGGTAGCCCGCCGCACCAATAGGCTTAAGGAGATGGGGCGCCGTGGAAAGGTGCTTTACATGCTAAGCCTTGTTAAGGCGCTGTTTGCCTATAAAGCCACTCAGGTAAAAGCTCACGTTGATGGTGCCGAGGTGGGTGGCTCAGTGTTTAGCCTTACCCTGGGCATTGGCCGCTTTAACGGCGGTGGAATGATGCAGGTGCCCAATGCTGTTGCCGACGATGGCCTGTACGACCTTACCCTAATACGCCACATTCGCCGTTTCGATGTAATTAGGAACATACACCGTTTATATAATGGTACCATTCTAGATCACCCCCGCATATCATCGTTTCAGGGTCGTTCCATTATGATTGCCTCCGAACCGCCCGTTGGGCTTGAGGTGGATGGTGAGTCGCTGGGAATTTCGCCCTTCACCTTCGATATGCTCCCCAAGAGCATTAGGGTGGTTGTGGGCGCCGACTTCTCCGAGCTGGTTTCTACCACAACCGAAGTGCTGGAGCGTACCACCGTTTGCGAGTGCTGCTAGGGCATTATTACGTTTAGCCCGCGCGGCTCAATTTTAATATCCAGCGTGCTGCCCATGCTCGATGGTTCCCCATCAAAGTGCACGTAGCCATCGCTTAGGCGTTTTACCTGTACGTTCTTAGTGCGGTACACCTCAAGGTAGTGGCTGTTGTTTATCGATTTGGAGAATAGCATAACGCCCAGCTGCGGCGCCAGGTACCAAGGGAACGGCGACAGAATGGTAATATCAAGCAGCCCATCCTGAATATCGGCCTCGGGGGCAATGTACGCGTTGTTGCCGTACTGCGATGCGTTGGCAAACGTAATTAGGAACGCCTCTTTCTCAACCTTCCCATGATTAAACGTTAGCTCGTAGCGCTCGGGCTTAAAGGAGAAGTACTCCTTTAGTACCGTTTTAATGTACGATGTAAAGCCGCGGGAGTCCAGCTGGGCAAACTTATTACCCACTAGCGCATCGAATCCCAAGCCTGCTGTGCAGAAAAAGGGCTGATTGTTTATGGTGCCGTAGTCTATGGATACCACACGGGAGTGGTTAATTACCGATATGGCCTTGCTCACCTTTATGGGTATGTTTAGGTGGCGCGCCAGCCCGTTGCCAGAGCCTGTGGGTATAATACCCAGCACACCATGCGTGTTAACAAGCGCCCTGCCCACCTCGTTCACCGTGCCATCGCCACCAACGGCAATAATCTTTTTAATGCCCTCGGCTAGCGCCTGGGTGGCAAGCTCGGTAGCATTACCGGGGTGACTAGTGTAGCTAAGCACTGGCTGGTACAGCGCCGTGTCCAGCTCCTTCTCAATTACCTTCTCAATGCCCGCACGCTTTCTTCCGCCCGATATGGGGTTAAGAATAAAAAGCACTCGTTCCTTTTTGCTACTCACGATGTTGGTTGTGTGTGGTTTGTGTTTTGGGAGTGCAAATTTAGCTTAAAAAGCATATTATAGATGCCCTCCAACCCTATTTTAACGCCTAAAGTACATTTGCACCACCGGTAGCGCAGCACCAGCGCACTATGGCGCAATGCTAGGGCCCACCTCACCCCACAACCACACCCGCTACAGTACAAAAAAACTTTCCAGCACCACGATATCAATAAAATAATATATTTGTATAGGTATAACGGTTTGGTGCCTATTCTTTTGGTTTTGGGTGGAGGGGTGGGATGGGGTTTTATAGATAAGTAAGTTGGCTGTAAGTGTAAAGTGACCGATAAAATTTATGCCTGTAAAGTGTTTTGTAAAAAAAAAATGACTGATTTATTGCTTTTTCAAAATTTGAAACTATTTATAATAGAATTAAAAATTAATCAACATGAATCAGATAGATTTAGAAAGACTTAAACAACTATTATTAGATGCAGATTCTAAAGGAAAACTAATAATCGATAAGCATAATCCAGATAAAGTGAGTACAATTATAACTCCTTTTCGCTCTGTTGTTAGCAAAAAGGTTGCTGGCAACTTTGTAAGTTTCATAAATGAAGAGAATTACTCTATAAAGGAATACAATAACACAGAATATCCATTATCTCCGTTGTATTTCACTATTACACCGAATGCAGATTCTTCATACTTGATTGCATCTTCAGGTGTAACAGGTAATATACCTACTTCTGCAATGGATACATTAGTTATTGTTTCAGGTGGAACGAAAGGAATTCATATGTTTGGTACTTCCTCAAGTGATATATTGAATAGAATTACACAAGGCATATTGATTGATGAACGAACTTTAAAATAATAAAAACACCTACTGTCAACACGCGCTATAGCCAATAAAGGTTTCAGAGGTTTTCGAAATTCATCACCCGCAGCGAGTTTTCTTGTAGGTTGATAAGAAATCTCTCCGCAGTCCTTTACTTGCCCTAGCGCCAACTTTAGGTGCAAACTTGATAAATCGCACTGCAATGAAAGGATTGTTTAACTAAATATTATATCCTATGGAATTCTACGTAATAGATTTTGAAAATGCATGTAATGATAATTCAAGTATTTGTCAGGTTGGATTAGTTAAATATAAAAATGGACACTATATAACTTTAATAGATAGTCTAATCAATCCAAATACTGAATTTACAAATACAGATATTCATGGAATTACTAAAGACGACGTTAAGGATGCACCAACTTTTGAGGAAGTTTACTCACAAATTGAAATGTATTTAAAAGACGAGATCGTTTTTAATCATAATGGTTCGGATAAATCTAAATTTGAGTCAGCCTGTAGAAAAGCAGATTTGCCAATATTCAACATTATATGGTTGAATTCAGCAACATTGGTAAAAAGGACATGGACACAATTTTCAAGTTCAGGTTTTGGACTTAGTGAAATGTGTAAATTCTTAGGAATTGAATTTGAATCTCACAATGCTGCTTCTGACGCATGTGCTGCTGCACATTTAATTGTTAAGGCAAGTGATATAAAAGGCTATTCGATTGAAGATTGGAGAAAAGAACTTATACAAACTACAAGAACTCGAAGTCGAAATTATCAACAATACGATGATAGTCAAAGAATAAAAGGAGATATCACTGTAGCGCCTGATTTGAATATCATTGAAAATAAGAACAATCCATTTTTCGGAAAAAAAGTTGTTATATCTGGAACCTATAGAACATGGCCTGATAGAAATGAACTTGCACGAATATTGAAAGAATTAGGCGCAGACATTGATGGTAGTATAGGAAAGTACACTAATTATTTATGTGCTGGTGAAGGTGTTGGTCCTTCAAAGTATCAGAAAATGAAACAAAAAATTGAGCAAGGAGAAGATGCACGAATCCTGACAGAGTTTGACATAATTGAACTACTAAAATTATAAAAGCCAGCACCGAACACGTGGCAGAACCAATTGGGGCAGATGATACAGATACGTAAGTTTTTAGTATTTTAGTATGTTTGTAACGTGGGATGACGCCGCTGGCCATTAACTCCCCAGCAGTTGCAACCACGGAACCGTTGTAAGCAATATTAACACTGTACTCTACATGAAAATTTGTTAAAATATGGATGAACGTTTAGCGCATTTGACAAAAAGACAAATTGATGAACTAATTGCAAGATACTACAATAATGAAAAACCTAAATTATTGATTGAAGAGTATAAAATTAATGTTAAACCAAGTCAATTAGTTAAACTTTTTCCACCAAGAATAACCGATGAGATTTGTCCATACTGTAATATCAACTTAGTAATTAAACGAACTACTCGTCTTTATAGTTGGAGTAAGGAAACGCCTACATGCCCATCCTGTGGTCATGAGAGTAATGGATTTTGCTGGTGTAGAAATTGTAAAGAAAAAGAGCAGATTAGAATACAGAAAGAAAGACAAGACAAACAAGAACTTATGAATTCCTTGTTGCAGATAAAAGAGGAAGACAAGGTTGAATTTGAGTCATTAAGTTTTGAAGAACGAATATACTTAGGAGCCTTCCTTCGAGAAGGCATTTCCGAAGATTTTAACTATATAAAACCAATTGAAACATTCATTAATCCTTTAGCCCCGACGAATGATTATACGAATGAAATACTAGCCCTTTTAAGAGAAAAAAGACTTATCGTAATACATCCTAGTTCTGATTCAGAATACTTTGAAGATATAGACATAGAGCAAGGTCGTTTTCGATTTTATCCATTCAAAGTAAAATGGGCTTTAAATGTTAAGAAAAATAGCTTAAACAAAGTGCCTTTAGTCGAAGCATTAATGAATCCTGATAATATTATTGATTCTGAGGCGAGTTACCATCTTTGGAGAAAAATAGCACTACATGAAGCTTTAGAGTATTTTTACCATAGTTTAAATAATATCCTTGGCGTAGAATATTCTCCTGGAGAAAAGACCATAAGTGTTTTAAATGATTTGATTAATGATTACTCTGTTTCTCAGATTTACACAATTATTTATCGCTCCACTAATAATGCTCTAAGATTTCAAGCCGAAAGAGAAGTCTCAAGAAAACATGCGGCAAACACAATTATTGGCAACGCTCAAAGTTTTGCTGAAAGGGCAAAAATAAACAAATGGGATGTTCAAAGATATAATAGACTAAAAGAACTACCAGAATCCGCTTTGAGTAAATTCTTTTTTGAAAGAATTTTAAAAATTGGATTTGCTGGGTTTAACGAAAGGCCAAGGTTGATACCTCAAACTAATAATGAAGTGGATGTTAACTAAAACTGCTTACAACAGGTGGTTTAGCCTACTGGGGCAGATGATGCAGATACGAAAGTTTTTAGTATTTTAGTATGTTTTTAACGTAGGATGACGCCGCTAGCGGTTAACTCCCCAGCGTAAGCAACTGCCGACCGTTGGCAACCATTAAAGCGAACTGATGAAAAATATTACGTTTTTGATACTAATCTCGATATTGATATTTTCATGTGCTAAGAAAAAAGAATCAGCAAGTTTTGACTACTATGATGAAGAATTTATTGAAGAATTTTATAATGAAGTTTTAGATACAATTGTTGGAGATAATCTTTTAATATCTCAACCTGACCCAATATTGACGTTTGGAGCATTTCATTCTGTTGAAGAATACGTGAATGATTCTTTATTTTCCGTTTTTATTCCAACATTTTATGAATTTAGGTGGAGTAATAGCAACATTGTTTCAAAAGATACAATAGACTTAATATTTAAGGACAAAGAAAAGTTTGGCTGGAAATATTTTAGGGAAAAGTATGGATATTTATGTTTTTTTAATATTGGATTACCGGCTTTTTCTCCAGATTTGAAGATAGCTTATGTATGTATTGATATTCATTGTGGTGGAGTAAGTGGTTATGGAACAAAATATATCTTCATAAATAAAAACGCTAAGTGGTTTTTAAAACATTCTGAAGTGACATGGAAAAGTTAAATTTACGGTTGCTAACAATGTCTATACAAAATAGGCGAGGTAGTAGTAAATTAGCGGTTGTAGTCCGTTCTAGTTTTCTACGTATTATGATATATAATTGCCCTTGATTGACAAATTTTCTTGATTCATCTATTGCCACCAAATTTTATTTAACTGAAAGCTTCGGTTTTAATTGTTTTTTCTTGACATAGAATATGAACAAATTCTTAATGGTAAAAAGAGGCTTGAGCCTTAAACTAAGTTGTGTTACTCTAATCTTTCTATTGGTTGGTTGCAATTTGGATAATCAAAGAGCATCAATATCAGAATGCCGTGGATGTGAAAGCGAACTGCTTGAACTAGACTCATATAAAAAGATGTGTGAGCTTAGATTGTCAGTTGTTGATTCAATATTTAATGCAATTCAGCGCATAGATAGTGCTTTAACTAAAAGTATTCTTGGATATCAAATGGTTCAAGAGGACAATAATAAGACAATGATTGCGGCCGATTTGCTTACGGGCGGTTATATTGAAGAATCAGCGTGTAGGAATCAATTATCAAAGAAAAGTCAGTTTGAGTCAAATATTATGTGGTTGAAATCAACAGAAATAAAGTGTAATGAATACTTTTTGCAAATTAAGCACTTTGCAAAAAAAGACAGCGCTTATAGGGCGGTGCTTAATTTAGAGCTTGTGCCTTTTGATACCTTATTTGAGGCGTATAATAATAGGCCTAATAAAAGTGACAGTTTATGGCGACTTGATTTAACTAATAAGCTTGATTGTAAGGTTGATGAGTTGTTCTGGCAGGTATTTATGGTTAATCGTTCTTATAATGAAATTAGTGATTACAGCGGCAGGAATTAGAAGCGCAGACTCTACAAGCGGTTTAGCCTACTAGGGCTGATGATGCCGCCAAGAAGTGTTTTAGTGTTCCCATGGTAATCGCACCAACCGCAAGTGCCTAAGTTGGAGTTTCAATATCATCTTTCCCAAAAATCAATATAAGGAAAAAGTTAAAAGTGCAGTTATTGCTGCTGCGCTGGTAATAATGGTAGTAGCGCTCACGTATATCGATTATGGTAACCAAACCGCTAGGGGTAACTGGGGTGCATACGCCTCCTCCTTTGGAATGCTGATTATATCGCTTATGTATCATGGTAGGGAGCGCGCATAGCCCTACGGTAAGTTGATTTGCATGTCACTTTTTTGCTATATTTAGTGTGCCTAGCACTTGGGCAAATGTTATCTGTTGGCTGCCAATTTAAAAGCAGTATCAAAACTATCAACCCCAAAAATAACGATGGAAAAAGAGACTCAGAGCCTACTGGATAGGATTGAAGCGCTAGAAAAGGAGAATGCATTTCTTAAAAAGGAACGTATAGAGATTTCCAAGGCCAAGGAGCTATACCTTAAAATTTTTGAGGAGTTTCCTGCACTAATATGGCGATCGAGGCTAGATAAGCTGTGCGACTACTTTAACAAAACATGGCTTGAGTTTACTGGGCGTACCATGGAGCAGGAGTTTGGCAACGGCTGGGCCGAGGGTGTGCATCCCGACGACTTTAACACATGCTTGCAAACCTATGTTACGGCGTTCGATAAGCGGGAGCCATTCCTAATGGAGTACCGCATGAAGAATAGGCATGGCCAGTACCGCTGGATTCGCGACTTTGGTAGGCCTTTTTACGATTTGGATGACTCCTTTTTAGGTTATATTGGTTCTTGCTACGACGTTACGGCCATTAAGGATAATGAGCAAAGGCTAATAGAGCTTAACGCTACAAAGGATAAGTTCTTTTCCATTATTGCACACGATTTAAAATCGCCCTTTAGCTCTATTGTTGGCTTTAGCGAGCTGCTGGTTGAGGGGATTGGGGAGAAGAACTACGAGAAGATTACCGAATATGCCGATTTTATTCTGGCTGCATCTAAAAGCGCCATGGACTTAATTACCAACTTGGTAACATGGGCACAGTCGCAATCGGGCAGGTTAGAGTATAAGCCAGAGTACGTTGATGTTGCGGTGCTTGTATCGGAGGCATTGCAGCTGCTAAGCTGTATAGCCGAGCATAAGTCCGTTGAGGTTAGCAACGAGATAGCTGCACCCACAATGGTTTACGCCGATAAGGAGATGTTGAGCACCGTGCTGCGTAACCTAATATCGAATGCGCTAAAGTTTACGGGTACTCGGGGTGGTGTTACAATATCGAGCCACAGTGGCAATAACGGCATGCTTACGGTACGCATTAGCGACCAAGGAGTTGGGATATCGGAGGAGAGAATGGATAAACTTTTCAATATTACCCAGAACTACTCCACACCAGGTACCCATAACGAGAAGGGTACTGGATTGGGGCTTATCCTGTGCAAGGAGTTTGTTGAGCGGAATGGGGGTAGTATTTGGGCAGAGAGTAGGCTAGGCGCTGGCTCTACCTTCTCGTTTACACTGCCAGTTGAACCTGTTTTGAATTAGAGGGTTTGGGAATGTATTTTATTCTAGCAACTATTTAAGCATTTGATGTATTAATATAAAACTTACGATTATGAAAAGAGTAGTAGCCATTATTGCAATCCTATTCTCAGTCATTTTTCTGGTGCTAGGTGTTGTTAGCGTCTTGCAACAGCCATCAGCTGTGCTTAGGTATTTGAATGTTCCTACCGAAGATGCTGTTCACTGGTTTGTACTTTCGTTTGTTGCCGCCATTATTCCTTTTACTAAAGAGGTAACGCTATTTGGTTATGGGTTCAAACTTTTAGATGAGATTAGAAAAGCCAATAAACGTATAGATTCATTAGAATCTGTTATTAACTCGCAGAAAACAGCATCAAGAGAGTATCTAATAGCCTCATTTAATGAGTACGTTTCTTCTCTACCGCCAGAAAATAGACTAGAAAAGGTGTTTGGGCTAAATAAGATTTATTTCGAAGAGTTGGGTGTATCGGTTGTTGATGTAAAAAAAGCGCTAAACAGATGGTTTCAAAAGAGCAAGGGTGATGGAGCCGTGTTGCTAAAGAATGAGTCGGAGCGTATAGACGAAGAGCTTATTTTAGCCCTTAAGCAATTCCAAGGGGAAAGTTGTTTGAAAAATTCCGATGGAATATTTGGTTATTATACCTGCGAAAAGCTTAAGGAATACATGGATATATTGTGATCGGTGCTTTGTCTGTTTTCCTATATGGTTATCTTGAATGATTTTGTACAGCAAAAAGATATGACTCCAGCGGAGTCATATCTTTATAGCAATAAAAAGCTATTGAATCCCCGACCCCAGCGGGGTCGAATAAGCTATGCGAACCAGCATTGGAACATGCTTCCACCTAACCCAACCCTTCCTAAACAGTAGCGCTGTGCAATAAATACCATCCAATGCAGTTATTAAAAAGGATGTGTAATCCTTTTTTCCTAATTTTAGCCCCTCTATACCTTACTACATGAAGCGTTGGTTATTCCTGTTTTTGTTGATTGCTGCAGTTCTTCCTAATTTGTGCGTTGCGCAGATTGGGGGTGAGGCCACGTTTGCGTTTCTTAACCTTGCCTCGTCGCCCCGTGCTGCTGCTCTGGGTGGCAAAATTGCTGCCTTTGATGAGCACGATGCCTCGCTTGTTATCCACAACCCTGCGCTGCTTAGCGCCGATATGCATAATCACCTATCCTTTGCCTATGTGGGCTTTCTGGCCGATGTTAAGTATGGCAGCGCATCGTACTCCCGCTCTTTGGGGCGTATGGGTAATGCGTCTATTGGTTTTCAGCGGGTGGGGTATGGCGATTTTGATGCCTCCGATGTGTCGGGCAGTATAACGGGAACATTTGATGCTTCGGAAACTGTTGCCAACGTATCGTACTCCTATGCTTTCGACTCGCTACTAACCGTGGGTGTTAATGCAAAATCAATATTCTCTAGTCTGGAGCAGTATAGCGCCTTTGGCCTTGCTGCCGATATTGGCGTGGCGTACCGTAGCCGTAACGGGCTTTTCTCGGCAGGATTGGTGCTTCGTAACATGGGTTCCATGCTAAAAACCTATACTCAGGGCAACTATGAGCCCATTCCCTTTGATATTGTGGGTGGCATAAGCTACAAGCTGCAACATGCCCCGTTTAGGTTTGTGGTAACGCTTCATCAGCTGCATAACTGGAACCTTTGGTACGAGCGGAAGGAGGAAGAGGATGCCTTTGGCCTATCCGATAATAACAAACCAAGCGCCGTTGAGCGCTTTGGCAACGAGCTGCTAAGCCACGTGGTTTTTGGCGTTGAGTTTACTCCCATTAGGGGATTCTACCTGCGTGGCGGCTATAACTACCAGCGTCGCAACGAGCTTAAGGTGGAGGAGAAGGTAGGCGCCGTGGGCTTTAGCTGGGGGGTGGGCGTTAAAATTTCCAAGTTTAATATTAGCTACAGCCGTGCGTTCTACCATTTGGCTGGTGGCTCAAGCCACTTCTCCATATCAACTAGCCTAAGTAGCTTTGCACGCGGCAAATAAACTGCCGGTAAATTTCTTTTCACTTTTTTCTATCGCATTCCAACCTTTTGCATATATCTTTCGTCTATTAATTACAAAACACATAGCTATGGCCAAAGGTATACCCAATAAGTATCAGCTAATCATGGTGGTTGTGCTGTTTGCCTTGCTGCTGGCAGGCTGCTCAAAGGATGAGCTTACCTACCCCGTAAAGGTGAACTTTAGCATTGGCATTAACCAGTCTAGCAATCCACAGGCATACATTAACCTTTCCCAAGCGGTGGTTGGGGTTGGAAGTATTGGTTTTGTTGGTTTGCGACAGGAGGGTGGCGATGTTCATTTCGATACGGAGCCAGGCAAAACCCACGGTACCTATGTTATAAGGGCTGGTGAATCGGCACGCTACGTAACCTATTTCGATATACCCCAGGGTGTTTACGATTTAATGAGCTGGAAGCTTACCCTTGCTGAGATTGATGACGATGTGTACGAGGATGAGATAACGGATAGCGACGACTACGGCTTGCTGATAAAGGGTTCGTACGGGCCAATTGGTAGTGACTCTATTCCCGTTTACTTCCTGATAGATCCCATGGAGGTTTTCTCCTGCGAAGCAACCGATGCTTTGGGCGCTACACCCATATCTATTGTTGAGGGGAACAGCTATACTATTCTGCTGGAGCTTAACCCAACCGAGGCAGTTGAGGGCATTAGCCGCGATTACTTCGATAATGCCTCCATTTCCTATGGCGACGCGGGTGAGGAGTTTATTCTAATATCCGAGGAGGATAACGTAAACGCATACCAGCTTTTTCTTTTTCGGCTGGCAAGGACATTGAAGGCAACAGTTAAGTAGTAATTTTATACAGGTAAATGACTGCTTATAGCGATTTAACCGACGAGCACCTAGTTGCAGGATGCCTAAAAAACGATAGGCGTGTACAGGAGCAGCTTTACCGAAAGTATGCCAACGAGATGTACGCCATCTGCTTGGCGTATGAGTCGGACAGGGACTCTGCAAAGGATATTCTACAGGAGGCCTTTATAAAGGTCTTTAAAAGCATGGAGCAGTTCGATAAACGCGGTTCGCTAAAGGGGTGGATTAGGCGTATAATTACTAACACCGCAATTGACTTTTACCGCAGAAAAGGCGTTGAGGCTAACTTTGTTGATGTGGAGCGCATTGCCGATGTAACCCCCGATAACGCCGAGGAGCTGGGCGGATATGCAAGTCAGGATATTCTATCTCACGTAAAGCGACTACCCGAGGGTGCTAGGGTTATATTCAACCTATTTGCCCTTGAGGGATACTCGCACAAGGAGATTGCCGAGAAGCTGAATATCACCGAGGGTACATCAAAATCGCAGTTTAGCCGTGCAAGGCAGCTGCTTCAGGAATGGATAAAGTAAGTATTGGCAGCAGATGGACGAAAAGGAGCTCATAGAACAGTATCGTAATCAGGTGGAGAACTCCTCCGCCCAAGCCCCGCAAGGGCTTTGGGACGATATTGCCAATCAGCTCGATATTGATGAGGTGTGGACAGGTGTTTCCAATCAGCTGGATATTGATGATGTTTGGGAAGGTGTTTCTGCCGAGCTGGATTCCGACCGTCGTTCCCGTTCCATTTGGGTGTACGTGTCGTGGGCAGCCTCGGTGGCGCTACTGGCAACAATGGGCGTTGTAGCCTACTGGTTAACCGTTAGTAGTCCTTTGGTACAGCCATCGGCCATTACATCGGTACCACAGGTAGAGGTTGTTAAGCCTGTGGCTTCTAATCCCGCAGGTAGCGGTAATGAGACTCTGATTGCAAATCCAACCGCCCAGCACAACGCTGTGCGCAGCAGCAAAACGGCCATTGGTGAGCCGTTGGCATCGCATAAACCAAAGGAAATTAATGATACTCATCCTCAGGATAGTCCTATTGTGGCTGATGTTCAGGGAAATGAGCAGGTAACGGCTACTAGTGAATTGGGAACAATTGCTCCCAAACAGGCCGATGTTCATAAACTGGCGGTGGATGGTACAACCATGACTTTGGGTGGGCTTATGGCATATGCTCCTATTGTAGATCCTGTTATGGAGGAGGCGCCAAGTCGTAGAAGATCCTTTTCGGTAGGGGCAACATCAGCCATAAAGAATACGTGGCTTTTTGGTAGCGAAACCATGGAGGGGCTGGATAGGAGCAGCTTAACTAAATCGGACGTTAAGATTTACCCCGATTTTGGTCTTGACATAAGGTATGGCTTCTCGCCCCGTTGGAGCGCAGAGTCGAGCCTATTCTTTAAGTCGCGTACAGGTCAATCGTACAAGGAGTACATTTACGGGCGTTACAGCGATAAGGATATTGCCCTTTACTACACCCAAGTTGAGATGGTTGCTAAGTATAGCAGCTCAAAGCGCTGGTTAAAATCAAACTCCTACGGTTTTACAACCTCGTTGGGGATGTTCTACTCCAACCTAACATCGGCCTCGGAAACCATTGCGGGTAAAAGCAAATCGGTTGACCATAGGTACTCAAGTAGCGATTACGGCTTTGTGCTGGGGCAGGATGTGGAGGTTATGCTTACCAATAGGATAGTGCTATCGCCCGGCTTGCGCTTAAAGTGGGGCTTGCCCAATATCTATGCTGGCGAGGCCAATATCCCATCATCCCTTAAGCGGACGCACAACCGCAGCCTCGAGTTTAGGTTTACCGTTTACTACAACATTTTTAGGTAACCATTAACCCTATCCTTTACATCTTTTTTGAACTTTTTTGTGGCTATACGCTAGTTTGGTATGCTAGTGTTTAGTGTAGTTCTGCACGTTCTCTTGCTAAATGGTAAGTTTTTTTCTGCATCCATTCCAACCTTCCGCTTCAACGTTTCGTCCTTAAAGTACAAACAAGCTAGACCAAATACTTACAATAACTAAAAATTAAAGCTATGAAAAGATTTGCGTTACTTTCACTTGCAGCGCTAGCCACTTTGGCGCTTACCTCATGCGAGGACGATAACAACGATGCAGGAAAAAGCAAGGTGCAGCTGGTTGTAAAATCAAGCACAACGCTTCCTAACACTGGTACAGCCATGAGGAGCATGGTGGGCGAGGGTATTGTTATTGAGAACTTCTGGGTTAACATAGATGAGATTGAGTTTGACCTTACCGATGAGTGGGAAGATAAGCTTAACGATAGCATTGTTGATGCACAGGAGCTGGACGGCCCTTTTCTTGTGAACCTTATGTCGCAGGAGGCTCTTAACGGGCTGTCGTTGGGCACTACGCTTATTCCTAACGCTGCTTACGAGGAGGTAGAGTTTGAGTTCGATCGTTGCCTCGATGCTTCTAACCAGAGCATGTACAACCGCTCTATATACATTACAGGAACCATTGCCGACACCCCATTTGTGCTGTGGTACAACGATGAGGTTGAGTTTGAAATTAGCCTTGAGAACAGCACCAGCTTTGCGTTAACTGGTGAAACAATGAAGCTGTACATCGATTTTAACATTGCGCAAATAGTTAGTAGCCTTACTGCCATGAATTTCTCATCGGCAACCGATGGCAATGGCGATGGTGTTATTGAGATTGGCCCTAACGATGCCGATGGCAATGGCGATTTAGCCAGCAGAATTATTGAGGCACTTGAAGAGTCGGTAGAACTTGATGATAACGACCTTGATGATTAGCAGTTTGGGTTAAACTGGGAAGTTTTTACTGCTAAGGTTTGTTTCCCCTGGGGGTTCATTTAACACTCCGTTATTATCCCCCAAGCCTGCATCATAATTTGGTGCAGGCTCTTTTTTTGTACCACCGTTTAAATGGGTGAATGAGGTTTTTGATAAGCTTGTTTTAAGCCCCATTAGGGGCAATCTGTCGGTAGAATAGCTTAGACAATCCTATACGCATTGATAATCCTACCCTTTCAGGGCAGGATGTTCGCGGTTGGAGTGTGCCGTGGGCAATTCGCGTTGCTCATTACCCACGGTTATTGATATAGCGCCACTCTGTGGCTAAATGTTAGTGGACGCACAAAGCCTGAAAGGCTTAAATCTCAATAACCCTCGGTGAAGCCGAGGGGTAAGAAAGCAAAACTAGATGCGCCCCGAAGGGGTGCTACATTTGTGCTGAGACTTTGAGGATGCGCTACCTTGTGTGTTGGTTAGATGTAAATTACTAATCAGCAGGTTAATAGTTTAAACAAATACTAGAAAAGGAGGGCCAACTAAACGATATTCGAAGTACAATCCTTTTTTTACGGAGGTTTACATCTTTGTCCATTAAAGTAACAGTAGAACTTTTTTTGTAGTTTTAGGAATTGATTACTTATAGCTTTAAAAACATATCCTTATTGTAATGGAAAATCTTATCACCCTTACGCCCGAAAATGTTGAGAGGGAGCACATTTGCTGCGCTATTTCCGATAAGAAGTGTACCGATGGCTATCAGCAAAAAAAGCAATGGCTAAAACAAGAGTTTGCCAATGGTTACGTATTTAGGCGAATTGATGCTCGCGCCAAGGTATTTATTGAGTATGGTCCAGCGGAAAGTGCCTGGGCACCCGTTGATGCGCCCAACTACCTGTTTATTGGTTGCTTTTGGGTCTCTGGGCAGTATAAGGGTGCTGGTTATGGTAAGGCGCTCATACAGCAGGCTACCGATGATGCCCTTAGGCAAGGCAAAAGCGGATTGGTAACCGTTGTTGGCACAAAGAAATTTCATTTTATGAGCGATACAAAGTGGCTGCTACGGCAGGGCTTTGTGGAGTGCGCCAAGCTGCCCTCTGGCTTTAGCCTTCTGGTTAAGAAGTTGGATTCGGCGGCTCCATCGCCACGGTTTGGGCAATCGGCCATTAATGCCATTTGTGAGGTTAGAAGTGGACTTGTTGCATACTACTCCAACCGATGCCCGTTTACTGAGTATCATGTTACTGCATCGCTAGTTGAGAGCGCTCATAAACGCAATATCCCCTTAACCATAGTTAAGTTCCAAACCCAGGAGCAAGCGCAAGCCTCGCCATCGCCTGCAACCATTTTTAGCCTGTTCTACAATGGTCAGTTTGTTACAACCGATTTAAGTGTTTGCATGGATAGTAGGTTCGATAAGGTAATGCAA
>DHVO01000260.1 GCA_002412705.1 Bacteroidales bacterium UBA5206
TGGGAATCGCTATCGTGGATAGACCGCGCATCAATCACCCTAAAAATAGCAGAGCTAATTGCCACTAAGTACCGCGCTACCATCAATGCAGCAACCATGCTTGGCCAGAGCAAGAACGCTTACCAAGCAGAGATTGACTCTGCGTGCGAAGTGGTTGATTTTCTAAGATTTAACGCATACTTCCTAAGCGAGATATACAATGAGCAGCCCCTATCGGAAAATGGAGTGCTAAACCGCACCGAGTACCGCCCACTAGAAGGCTTTGTTTTCACGGTATCGCCATTTAACTTTACGGCAATTGCCTCAAACCTTAACATGTCGCCCGTGCTAATGGGTAACGCTGTGGTTTGGAAACCAGCCACATCATCGCTTTACTCAAACTACTTCCTTATGAAGATATTTAAGGAAGCAGGTGTACCCGATGGCGTTATCAACTTTGTGCCAAGTAAGGGTTCTGTTATTGGTAAGGAGATATTTAAGCACAGGGAGCTTGCTGGTATTCACTTTACAGGCTCAACCAACACGTTTAACCATTTCTGGAAGCAAATTGGCGATAACCTAGGCACCTACCGCTCATACCCTAAGCTTGTTGGTGAAACAGGAGGAAAAGACTTCCTATTTATTCACCCAAGTGCAAGCCTTGACGAATCGGTAACAGCAGCTGTTAGGGGTGCTTTTGAGTACCAAGGACAGAAGTGCTCTGCCGCATCAAGGGCGTACATTCCAAAATCGATGTGGCCAGAATTTAAAGCGCTTATGGGCAAAATGCTTGGCGAGATTAAGATGGGCGAACCAACAGACTTCACCAACTTTGTTAATGCAGTTATTGACGAAGGTGCATACAACAACATTGTATCGTACATTGATAGAGCCAAGGAATCGAACGATGCAGAGGTTATTTTTGGTGGTAAGTACAATAACTCCGTTGGATACTTTATTGAGCCTACGGCTATCCTTACCTCTAATCCGCACTTCCTAACCATGGAGGAGGAGATTTTTGGTCCAGTGCTAACCATCTACGTGTACGAGGACAAGGACTTTGAGAAAACCCTTGAGATTTGCGATAACACCTCGCCATACGCGCTTACCGGAGCCATTTTTGCTAACGATCGCAAGGCGGTTGATTTAGCTATGGAAAAGCTACGCTACGCTGCAGGTAACTTCTACATTAACGATAAGCCAACCGGTGCAGTTGTTGGTCAGCAGCCATTTGGCGGAGCAAGAGCATCGGGAACCAACGACAAGGCTGGTAGCCACCTAAACCTGCTACGCTGGGTTAGCCCACGTACCATTAAGGAAACACTAGTTCCACCAACCGATTACAAATATCCTTTCCTTCAGAAGTAAACTACGGACTTTTGATTGGCAAAAGCCAGTTCCCTATGGGGGCTGGCTTTTTTGGTTTTCCTCTTCCAATTTCCCAGTGGAGACTAGCGCATTTATGGAACTCTGCACAGCCAATTTCATCGTGAGGTAATTATTCCAGTAAAACACAAAACACCAACCTCCCGTGTAACTTGTAACTAGCAATATAAACCAACTACTATACACCAAAACAAATCGAAAAAAACAACAAGAAAATGGAAGGAAAACTTACTTCAAACGAAGGCCAAGTACGGTAATATCGTCGCGCTGCGGCGCCATGCTACGGAAGCCGTCCAGCGACTTTTCGAGGTACTTTCCGATGGTTACTGCATCGGCATCAACAGATTCTGTGATGGCCGAATGAAATCTACAAGCAGTGAACTTTTTACGCTCAACATTATTCTGGTCAACAATTCCATCGGTAGCCAGGATTAGCATATCGCCCGAAGATAGGGTTAGCTTCTTGTTCACAAACCTAGCCTCTATATCGGGCATCACACCTCCAATGGACTTGCGATTCCCTTTTATGGTTTGCACCTTCTCTTCATCCTTGCGTAGGACATAGAGAGGCCTATTTGCCCCTGCAAAAGTTACAAGGTACTGGTTGTTGACAAAGGGTTCTATTAGGCATAGGCAAATATCCATGCCATCGAAATTCTCGTTGTAATCCTGATTAAGGGCGCTGTTTACCTTAAGGTTAAGCTCATCTAGAATATCTTCGGGATTGTGATTTCCGCTCTCCACAACTATCTCGGAAAGAAGCCGACTTCCAATCATCGACATAAAAGCACCAGGCACCCCATGCCCTGTGCAGTCAACAACTGCTGCAAAAATCTTATCGCCGCGTTTACCCTTTGACTTTACGCGAGCAGTCCAGTAAAAATCGCCTGAAACAACATCCTTAGGGCGGAAGAACAGGAAGTGCTCAAAAATATCGGCAAACGGCTCAAACCGTGGCAAAATGGCCTGTTGTATGGTTTGGGCATACTGCAAACTGGCGTGAATGCTCTTGTTTTGCGACTCAAGGGCATCGCGCTGCGCCATAAGCTCTTCCTTTTGCTGCGAGAGCTCATTATTCTTATCCAAAATCTGCTCCTGCTGCTTAAGAATCTCACTGGTTCTAATATTCACTAATGTTTGAAGCCTAAGGTTTGAACGCTTTAGCAAACGGGTTTTAAAACGAACCGAGAGGTATATTATAAATAGCATAAGCAAGCCATAAACAAGGAATGCCCACGGCTCCTTAAACCAAGGCCTCTCTATGGTAAAGGAGAAGGAGGTAGCGGGGCTCTCCTCGCCTAAAGCACTATGTGCTTTAACCATAAAACGATAGGTTCCATGAGGTAGGTTGGTGTACTCCTTTTTCCGGTCGGGAAGCCAAGGGCTCCACTCATTGTCGTACCCCTCCAATTTGTAGCTAAACCTAACCGCTGTTGCCGCACCAAAGTATGGTGAGGAGAATAAAAAGGTTAGCGAATTTTGGCTGTATGGCAGCACAGGAGTTTGCAGTAAAGGCTGAGAAAAAGAGGTAGTATAGAAAAGCGTATCGCTAGACTGCTGGTAAAATGCTCCGCTAAAGATGGACTCCGTTTGGTTTACCAAAACGTTACGTATTAGCGAAGTAAAAAAGAGCGCATCTATACTTTCGGCCTGTTTGCTAAAGTAGTACAACCCATCGGAACCAGCAATCCATGCGTTGTTGGGGCCTTCGGGAAGTACATCGTAGAAAATCATTTCTGGAATACTCTTAAGGTAGGTAGCCCTACGCCTGAAGGTTCCGTCGTGCATGCGTATAGCCCGCTCAATCCAGCGGTTAGGACTCTCCTTAAAGGCTTCGAACCAAAGGTTCTCCATGCTATCCTGTGCAAATATCCTAAGGCCGGTGCTGCCATCGGCAAACTCAATTCCCAAAGAAGCATCAGCAACAAAAGCACCTAGAACAGGGTCATACTTACATAGCCCCTTCTCGGTAGATACCTTAACCTCGCCCTGTACCTGCTGTATGGTAATATCGTCGTACTTAGGATTGTTAGGCAAATCCTTGTGAATTTTGATTTTGAAGAACTGCCGGCTATAAGGATTATAATCCTTCACCTGCCAAACACCAGTAAAACGCTGAGAGAACCATAGGGTGCCGCCGCTATCCTCAAGAATTGAATGCACTTCGCCCTCTACATTTGGAAATGAGCCTAAGTACACCCAACGATTGTTCATAAAGCGAATAATGCCAATGCCATCGTATTGCCCAACATAGATAATATCGGGATGAGGTTTTGATTGGTAGAGCTTAAATGCAGGAACTCTACCATTTTGAATTAGTGATGTATTCCCGTTCTGTACTGTAAAAATGCCCTCGCCAGTAGCAGCAAGTAAATGGTTTTTACCATTGGGCGCTTTTGCATTTAGTAATCCCCACGACAAGGTGGAAATGTGCTTAACAGGAACAAACTCATTGTTTTCCAGGTAGTAAATCCCAATATTGGTTGAAACGTAAATTTTATCGTTAAAGCGAGCAACAGACGATAGTACTCCGCTAAGCTCTGAATTCTCGTCCCAATAAGTAACATGACTAGTAATTGGAGTATATGATATGCCATTGTTAAGAGCAAACCAAATGTTGTGCTGGTTATCGGCATAGAGGTACCATACAGCATCGTCCTGCAAACCGGTCTCCTTGTTAATGTATCGAACAATTTTACCGTTGCTATCCATAATTGCCGCTCCACCCCTAAATGTGCTTATGCCATAAAGATTATTGGGAAGTGAAGTTCCAAAGTATATGCGGTTGTCCTTAAAAAACTTATCGTTACTAGTTTTAAATGGTAAGCAAATAGAATCGGAAGAGACAGTAACCTCTGGCTTTAATGCCTTTAGATTATAAAGGAAGAAACCGTTTTGCTGCGTTCCAAGCAAAACCCGATCCTTATCGAATGAAGTAATTGAGTAAACCAACGACTCATTAAAGCACTGCCCTTCGGGAACTAGGTTTAGCTGCCCGTTATCGAGAAAAAAGAGCCCCAATCCTGGCTGATTGGCAAACAGAACACCATTTGCATAGTAGGTTCTATGAAATGAGGTTGATGCTTTCCACGAAAAGATTTCATTGTCGGTAATTTGGAAAAGCCATTGGTTTGTGCTGAAGAAAACACCCTGAGGGGTAGAGAATACTTGCCGAACTAAACCAAGAGGAAAGCACTCTGAGGGGAGCCGTGCTACCAGCGAATGGTAAATCATTTCGCCCTTAGGGTTTGCGGCTAGGTATCCTAGCTCATCCTGACCGCCCACCCAAATTCGACCCTGCCTATCCACATCTAAGGCTCGGGCTAGCGCTCCGTTTATGGAGATGTTACGCCAGGAATCGCCATCGTACTCCAGTACGCCATAGTTGTTTGCAACGTAAATTAGCCCACGATGATCCTGTACAACAGCCCAGTTTTGTGAGTGCCCTCTATACTCTCTGTGCCCAAAATTGCGCAAAGGATAACGCCCCACTTCTTGCGAAAGTGAGGTGTAAAAAAGTGTTACAAAAAGTAAAACAGTAGAGAAAAACTTAAATCCTTTGTGCATAAAAGCGTAATCAAACCAGCAGCAATATATATTTTTTGGTTGAACCTATCAAAATAAACACAAGAATGTTAATATTTATTAAAATCAATAAAAGATAAACATCTGTTAAATAATGCAATGCCACTATTATCTGTGCAAAAAAAGCAATTGCCGCTTTTTGACAAATAACCATTTTTTTAAAACAAAGGATCTAAAAGTTACCTACTAAAGCGAGATTAGAAAAGAAACACCCAACTGTCCTGACATAAATCCATCGTTAACAACGCCTAACCCAGGGACAAAGTAGTTTGGCCACTCTGTCGAATCAAAATCATTGGAGAGGTTAAAGCCTACCCTTGCTGATAGCATAACACCATAGCGGTTGCCAAAGGGATAGAGCAAATCGGCACTACAAACAAAAGCGGTAACATAGCCCGAACGGCTATAGCTGCTGGTGTAATCGGGGAAGTAATCGCCCTTTATGCGAATATCACCCCGCTCCCTTGCACTAGAAATGCTACCCAGTGCGCTAAATGAGAGCGATACATCCTCTACAGAAGTTTCAACGCCCATGCCCAGCATGCAGTACGTACCAGACGAGTAGTAGCTGATGTTGGGTGCTGGTTCCTTAACAGAAACCCTATCGTAACCTACTATTCCCCGCAACACAAAGGGATTGAAAAGCCGAACGTAACCCTGCAGCTCAATACCAATGGGTACCTCGTAAGCGCCACGGCTAAAACACAAGTGCCCCATGGTTTTGGAAACATCAAACCCTATATATATTTGCTTTGGTGTGGACAGAGAGTCCTGCGACGAGGCATTACCCGGCACAAACCAGAGGCTAACGGCCAGAGCAATTATCAATAAGTATCTCATAGTAGAGTTGGTTTGATTCAAATACTTGATTTGACTCTATCACCACGTTAGAAAAAGTGGTGCCGGGTAGCACATGCATGTTACGAATACTTATGGTAGCACCGCACTCCTTCGATTCGTAATTAAACATTCGGTCGTAGCCAATGCAAAGGGTATCAAAGCCATCAATGCTCTCTACTACATAAATGGTGTAATCTAAGGAAAGGTTAATGGGTAGCTTAGAGAAATTTTCCAACGGCCTATTAGCATCAAGCGCAGCAACATTAATTACCTTGATACCACAGGAGAATGAGGCTCTAATTGTGGGTTCTTTATGATTATCGCAAACATTGCAACCATAAAATCCTATAAAGAATGCGATGAATCCGATAATAAGGATTTGCTTTTTTCTCATAAACAAAGGGTAAGGGGTTAGCTCTTCTTACATCAATGCGAAAAAACAATACCGCTGTGCACATCAATTTTTATACCAATCATTTACTCAATAAATGCACTTACACCAAAAGAAAAGGGGAACCACTTAGGCTCCCCTTTTCAATTAGTATTTGCTTACTTATTACTTTAACCACTTATCGAGCCATCCAAAGAACTCGCGTTGCCAAAGGATTCCGTTCTGAGGTTTAAGCACCCAGTGATTCTCATCGGGGAAGAAGAGGAACTTGCTAGGAATACCACGCATTTGTGCCGCATTAAACGCCGCCATACCCTGTGTATATGGAATGCGGAAATCGTTTCCACCGTGGATAACCATTATTGGAGTATCCCATTTATCAACAAAGTGATGGGGGCTTTGCGCAAAGCTTTTCTGGGCAACCTTGTTGCTCTTATCCCAAGGAGCACCGCCCATTTCCCACTCATCAAAGAACATCTCCTCGGTAGTGTAATACTCCATTTCGCTGTGGAAAACGCCACAATGCGCAATAAACGCCTTAAAGCGCTTGTTGTGATGGCCAGCCAACCAGAAAACGGTATAGCCACCATAGCTGGCACCAATGGCACCCATGCGATTGGCATCAACCCAAGGCTCTTGGCTAACCTCATCGATACATGCAAGAAGGTCGTCCATCTCCTGTCCGCCATGATCCTTGCTAATGGCATCGGTCCACTGCTGACCAAAGGTTAGGGTTCCCCTACGACTAGGAGCAACCACCACGTAGCCGCTAGAGGCCATTATGGAGAAGTTCCAACGGTAGCTCCAGAACTGGCTTACGCTGCTCTGTGGGCCACCCTCGCAGTATAGTAGCGCTGGGTAGGTTTTGGTTGAATCGAAGTTAGGAGGCAGAATAACCCATGTGTGAACCATTTTGCCATCGGAGCTCTTTACCCAACGGCGCTGCACTTGGGGCATTTCTATTTGTGCTAGCAGCTTTTGGTTTATGAATGATAGCTCGCGCTCCTCGCCCGTTTCGGGGTTGATGCTATAAATCTCAGCAGGTTTGGTTATGGTAACCTTTGAGCCAATTAGCGCGCCATCGGCAATGGCAACCGAGTGGTAATCGTGGCTACCCTTGGTAACAGGCGTAATGGCCTTGGTTTCCATATCCATTTTGTAGATTTGGTAGGTTGCCTCAACGCCTGCCACAAAGTACAGCGTTTTACCATCGGCAGTAAACTCAAGGCTTGCTGGGCTAGAGTCGAAGTTCTGGGTTAAGTACTCCTTTTCGCCAGTGGCCATGTTGTAGGCAAAAAGCCTATCCTTATCGGCCTCAAAGCCTGGGCGCTCCATAGATAGCCATAGCAGCTTAGCCCCATCGGGAGTAAAGAAAGGTGCCTTGTCGTAACCCGGCATTCCCTCTGATACGTTCTTCTCCTCCCCGCTCTCCATATTGTAAAGGAAGATATCGGAGTTGGTGCTAAAGGCATACTCCTTACCTGTAAGCTTCTTGCAGGTGTATGCAATGAACTTACCACAAGGGCTCCAGCTAATTTCCTCCATGCCACCAAAGGGTTTAAGCGGACTATCGTATGGTAAATCCTTCATCATATCTACAGGATTAGAAACCTTGCCATTAGATAAATCGGCAATAAAGATGTGGCTGTAGAGCTCATCCTCCCAAACATCCCAGTGGCGATACATCATATCGTTAATAATACGGCCGCTGGCCTTTGGTAGGTCTGGATGAATATCGGCAGTGGTTTTATCAACCTTAACCTCCGATATAAATAGAACCTTGTTGCCTGCAGGGGAGATAGAAAAGCCATTTATATCGCCATCAAATTGCGATATTTTTGTGGCTCCTTTACCATCGGAAGCAATGGTCCAGATTTGAGCGCTACCACCCTCGGTTGAGATGTAGGCAATGCGACCATCGCTGGTCCATGTTGGGTTAAACTCGTGGCCAGCAGTGTAGGTTAGCTGTTGAATGTTTGAGCCATCGGTATCCATAACAAATAGCTCCGAGTTGCTGCGGTTCTCCTCCTTGGAGTACCAGCTAACGGTGTACGCCACCTTTTTGCCACAGGGCGATACCACCACCTCGCCCAAGCGACCAAACGACCAAAGGACCTCTGGGGTTAGCGTGGGCTGGTCAAGCGTTATGTCTTTGGGCCCTATTAAGTTGGGCTGATCTTTGGGGCACATGCCGAAAATGCTAGAACTAGCACTGCAAGTATGCCCCATATTGTATGTTTCATAGGGTTAGATTTTTAGTTCGCCTAAAGGTATCCACGTTTTGGAGCAAAAACAAGGATTGCTGCTACGAAAAAATTAGTGACGGGGCATCATCCAAATCGCATAAAAAAAAGGCTATCCCGTTTCCAGAATAGCCTATCTATATTTTTGCAAAAACTGCTAATGCTTTTTAGGGAATCGCTCCTCAACCATTTTAATGGCTTTATGCTTAGCCTCGGAGTAACCCGTGCAGATATTGTTTCGCCCAATTAGGAAATCGATACGAGCCTTTTCTAGCTCAGCCAGCACATCGGGCTGAACTCCAGAGAGAATAAGAATTACCTTTTTATCCTCAAGATATTTTACCGTCTCCCTAAAGTTGTGAACGCCCGTTGCATCAATAAATGGCACATGACGCATTCGCAGAATCAGCACCTTTGACTTTGTACCCAGCTCCTGTATGGTTTCGCGATACTTTTGGGCTGCAGCAAAAAAGAATGGACCGTTAATCTCGTAAACATCAACACCTTTTGGAAGGTCGGAGTAATCCTCAAGGGCATCGCTCTCCAGCTCGGGAGAATAGATGTGGCTACTCTTTGACATCCTTTGCATGAAAAGCAACGATGCTAGTACCATTCCAATTTGAATTGCAGTGGTTAAATCAACAAAGATAGTTAGGAAGAATGTGGTTAGCAGCACCAATATATCATATGTTGATCCCTTTAAAATTGAGTAGAACGAGCGCCACTCGCTCATGTTATAGGCAACAACAACAAGAATCCCAGCTAAGCAGGCTAGTGGTATTTGAGCAGCCCACTTACCAAAGAACAGCGCTATAAGCAACAGCGTAACTGCATGCATTATGCCTGCAACGGGAGTTCTACCTCCATTTTTTACGTTTGTGGCTGTACGTGCAAGCACACCAGATGCAGGAATACCCCCTGTAACAGAGAGAACCACATTGGCTACACCCTGCGCCACGAGTTCGGTGTTTGAGCGGTGATGCCCGCTAATCATACCATCGGAAACAACCGCCGATAGCAATGACTCAATGGAGCAAAGAATGGCCACAGTAAATGCGGGAGCCACAAAATTAGCAAGAGTGCTCAAATCAAAACTAGGAAAGCTGAAGCTTATGCTAGTTTGAATCTCTCCATAGGTTGAGCCAATTGTGCTAACTGGCAGCTTAAAAATGGCAACAACAAGCGTGGTTAAAATAATTGCAATAAAGGAGCCTGGCACCTTTTTCAAAACCTTTTTGGAGTAGATTGATATTAGTGCAGTACCTACACCAATGGCAAGAGCATAAATATTTGTGCCACTTAGATTATGAAAAAAGGTTCCCCATTTAGCAGCAAAACCTGCAGGGATATGGTTAATGGTTAACCCAAGAAAATCCTTTACCTGAGTAGTGAATATAATTACAGCAATACCGCTTGTAAACCCAACAACCAAAGGATGAGGAATAAACTTGATTATTGCACCCAGCTTAAGCACCCCAAAACCAATTAGCATTAAACCTGCTAAGAAGGTGGTAATCATTACCCCCTCAAGACCATACTGCTGAACAACGGTAAAAATAACCATTGCAAAGGTTACCGTTGGACCGCTAATCTGCACGCGGCTTCCGCCCAGTACAGAGATTACCAAGCTGGCAATTATTGCAGTAACCAAACCCTTCTCCGGCGATACACCTGACGCTATGGCAAATGCAATGGCCAGTGGTAAGGCCACTATACCCACAATGATACCCGCCATAACATCACTTTGCAGCTGATGACGGCTGTACCCCTCTTTTAGTACTGTAAATAGCTTTGGTTTGAATACTGAGTTCATAACTACCCTTTTAAAAATTGGGCAAATGTATCCAAAATGCCATGCCGTTATCCTCAATACCCCATTTAATTAAACTGCTTTGCAACAGCAATATGCCACCACTAGCTATCTAGTAACCAGTTAAGTAGATTTGCTGCTGATAAAAAATGCACACAAAGGCAAAGTAGAACACCGATATTTCACAGAATAGGGCAACGCATAGTTGTGGCATGTAGATAAAAGAGTAATCCCAGAAAACAGGGGTGTTATCTGGGATTACAAGAAATGGTAACAACTAAACGTTGGATGCTAAAATCCAGTTAAATAGCTAGCCCAATCGCGTATTTCAAGGGACTCCACCGATTTACGACCAGTGGCTGTTAGGAACGCTGCCCCTAGTCGTGCATTGGTTACCAACGGTATGTTATAGTCTATTGCCGTGCGGCGGATAGTGTAATCGTTATCCAGTTCCTTTTGCGATAGGTTTTTGGGGATATTGATAACCATATCAACCTTACGCTCCTTAATTAGGGTAATGCAGTTGGGCTCATCGTTAACCTCATCGGGCCACGCCACCGATATTGCAGGGATTCCGTTCTCATTCAAAAACTTAGCCGTACCCTTTGTGGCGTATATGGTAAAGCCCCTTAAATTCAGCTCGTGAAGCGGTGCCAGTAGCGCTAGCTTAGAGCGGATTGGCCCCGATGATACCAGCACGCTCTGCTGCGGTATTCTGTACCCTACGGATAGCATTGCCTTGAGTAGCGCATCGTCAAAATCGGTGCTGATACATCCCACCTCGCCAGTTGAGGCCATCTCTACACCCACAATTGGGTCGGCCTTGGTAAGCCGCTGAAACGAGAACTGCGAGGCCTTTACCCCCACGTGGTTAAGGTCGAATCCCGATTTAGGTAGCGTTAGCGGGCTCCTACCCAGCATGTAAAGCGTTGCTGCCTCAATGTAGTTGTACCCTAACACCTTCGACACAAAGGGGAAGCTACGGCTAGCCCTTAGGTTACACTCAATTACCATTACATCGTTATCGCGGGCAAGCAGCTGCATATTGAAAGGGCCAACTATGTTAAGCTCCGCGGCAATCTTTTGGGCTATGCGCCTTATTCGCCTAATGGTTTCGAAGTAGAGCTTTTGTGCTGGGAAAACCAGAGTGGCATCGCCAGAGTGTACCCCAGCAAACTCCACGTGTTCCGATATGGCATCCATCATAATCTCACCGTTGTTTGCCATGGCATCGTATTCAATCTCCTTTGCCCCTTCAATAAACTCGGTAACCACCACTGGGTGCGTTTTTGATACCTGAGTGGCAACGCTTAGGAAGTGGCGCAGCTCCGCATTGTTAGACACCACACTCATTGCCGAGCCCGACAGCACATAGCTTGGACGTATTAGCAACGGGAAGCCAACCTCTTGGGCAAACTGCTCCACATCATCAAAAGAGGTTAACGAGCGCCAGCGGGGCTGGTCGATGCCCAAGGTATCGAGCATAGCAGAGAACTTACCTCTATCCTCGGCACGGTCTATGGAATCGGGATGCGTTCCCAGCACTTTTACCCCCGCTCCATGCAATCGGATTGCAAGGTTGTTAGGGATTTGACCACCCACGGAGACCATTACGCCACGCGGTTGCTCCATATCAACAATATCCAAAACGCGCTCAAGGCTTAGCTCCTCAAAGTACAGCCTATCGCACGTATCGTAATCGGTGCTAACCGTTTCGGGGTTAAAGTTTATTACAACGGCCGGAATTGCTTGCTTTCGCACGGCATTTACTGCGCTTACGCTGCACCAATCAAACTCAACCGAACTTCCAATTCTATACGCCCCTGAGCCCAGTACAATTACCGGAGGATTATTTTTGATTGTGCCCACATCGCTTTGCGTGCCATGATATGTAAGGTATAGGTACGATGTTTGGGCCGGATACTCTGCCGCAAGCGTATCAACCTGCTTAACCACAGGCACCACCCCCATCTCCTTCCTAAGTTCCCTAACCGAAAGCGTGGCCGCAGCCATCTCCTTTGGCTCGGGGTTAAGGATTGTGCGCGCAATCTGAAAATCGGAGAACCCAGCCTGCTTAAGCGTTAGCATCTCCTCTGGTGAAATGGTGTCGATATCCTTATTCTCGCTCAGCTGCTGCCTAAGGGCAACAATGCGCTCTAGCTTAACCAGGAACCAGCGGTCAATTTTGGTTAGCTCGTGCACCCTATCAACGCTATACCCCTCTTCAAAGGCTTGCGTAACGGCAAACAGCCGCCTATCGGTTGGATGCGAGAGCGCCTCGTCCAGGTTCGATATTGGTTTTAGCGAGTTTGCCACAACTCCGTGCATACCCTCGCCCACCATCCTAACGCCTTTCTGTATGGCCTCCTCAAAGCTGCGACCAATGGCCATAACCTCGCCCACGCTCTTCATGGACGAGCCCAGCTCACGGTTAACCCCCGTAAACTTGCCCAAATCCCAGCGAGGAATCTTTACCACCACATAATCGAGCGCAGGTTCAAAGCACGCCGATGTTACCTTGGTTACCGAGTTCTTTAGCTGATGTAGGCCGTATCCCAATCCAAGCTTTGCAGCAATAAATGCCAGTGGGTACCCCGTTGCCTTTGATGCCAGTGCCGATGAGCGCGATAAGCGGGCGTTAACCTCAATAACCCTATAATCCTCGCTTTCGGGGTCAAGCGCGTACTGTATGTTACACTCACCAACCACTCCTAGGTGCCTAATTACGCGGATTGATATCTCCCTTAGCTTATGATACTCTGAGTTTGATAGCGTTTGCGATGGAGCAACAACAATGCTCTCGCCCGTGTGAATCCCCAGCGGGTCGAAGTTCTCCATGTTGCACACGGTGATGCAGTTATCAAACCTATCGCGAACAACCTCGTACTCAACCTCTTTCCATCCCTTTAATGACTCTTCAACCAGAATTTGCGGCGAAAACGTTAGCGCATTTACCGCCAGAGCCCTTAGCTCCTCTAGGTTTGAGCAGAACCCGCTACCCTGTCCGCCTAGGGTGTACGCAGCCCTTACTATTATTGGAAACCCTATTGCTTTTGATGCCTCAAGAGCCTCATATACGCTATGAACAGCAAGGCTTCTAGGCGTTTTAACCCCTATCTCGGCAAGCTTTCCGGCAAACAGCTCCCTATCCTCTGTATTCTTGATGGTAGCAACTGGAGTACCCAAAACATCAACATTATAGCGGCTTAGCACACCCGAATCAAACAGGGCAACCCCACAGTTAAGAGCCGTTTGCCCTCCAAATGATAGGAAAATGGCATCGGGACGCTCCTTCTCAATAACCTTTTCGCAAAACGCTGGTGTTACGGGAAGAAAGTACACCTTATCGGCAACCCCTTCGCTGGTTTGTACCGTTGCAATGTTTGGATTTATAAGCACGGTGCTTATTCCCTCCTCGCGTAGCGCCTTTAGCGCTTGCGACCCACTATAATCAAACTCCCCAGCCTCTCCAATCTTTAGCGCTCCCGAGCCTAAAACCAATACCTTTCTGTACTTTTTCATATGCTGTACTTTTTCTATTCAACAATAGTTACTTGCCCTTACTCTGCTTAACCGAATCGATAAACCTATCGAACAGAAACTCGGTATCAGTAGGCCCTCCCGAGGCCTCAGGGTGGAACTGTACTGCGAAATGAGGCTTCTCGGCATGTTCAATTCCCTCGCAGGTGCCATCATTTGCATTTCGGAATAGCACGTTCCACTTATCGGCAAGCGTACTCATATCAATTGCGTAGCCATGATTCTGTGAGGTAATAAAGCACCTATCGGTTCCCTCTAGCAGCACCGGCTGATTGTGAGAGCGATGCCCGTAGGGCAACTTATAGGTTTTAGCACCAGTAGCCAAAGCCATTAGCTGGTTACCCAAACAAATTCCCATGATGGGCACTTGGGTATCCATCACCTTTTTTAGGATTTCAATGGTATCGGTATTCCGTGTGGGGTCGCCTGGGCCGTTGGATATAAAGACTCCATCAAACGACTCGTTGCTGTAATCGTAGTTATAGGGCACCCAAACAACCGTTGTGTCCCTCCGCAAAAGGCAGCGGGCTATGTTGTGCTTTACGCCGCAATCAACAAGAACAATGCGGTACTTTCCGTTACCCAGTTCCTGCTTCTGCTTTGTGGTTACTTGGGCTACAAGGTCGTCGGCATTGGGGTTGTACCAGTCGGTATCGGTATCGCCCACAACAATCTTGGCAAGCATTGCCCCCTTCTCCCTGATGTATGCCGTAATTGCACGCGTATCAACACCCGTAATTGCGGGGATGCGGTTATCAACCAGCCATTGCGAAAGGCTCATGCTTGCATTCCAGTGGCTAAACGCCTCGCTGTACTCCGAAACTACTAGCCCCTTAATATGCACCTGACCCGATTCCCAGTTTTGGTGAAGCCCACCATCCACCACATCGGCAGGAACACCGTAGTTCCCAATAAGGGGGAAGGTTGCCACAAGAATTTGCCCTCGGTACGAGGGGTCGGTTAAGCTCTCGGGGTATCCGTTCATTGCCGTGTTAAACACTAGCTCACCTGCCGAGGCACCTTCAAAACCAAACGATTTACCGGTAAAAACCGTCCCATCGTCAAGCACTAACCTTGCTACATTCTCACTCATGCCTGTTGCGTTTGATTAAAAAAAAGGCCGACCACCATGGCCGACCTTAATTTACTAAATATTAAACAATTATTCTGATTTTCGAGAGGAATTAATACCGCCAGTTGCTGGCTGATATTGGCCCCAAAGAGCAATGGTGGGGCAGAACAGAGAAGGGCATTAAAGGGCATAAAAAAAGGGACCTGCAAATGGCAAGTCCCTCTTAAAATATAATGATAAAATGAAGAAATCAATTCAAAACCAGTGTGCTTTACAGCCTCTATGATTCTATTTTGCGTACACCCTTCCATCAACTAAGTCATTAATGTCCGGGGTGCAAATATACAATACAAGTTTGGGTTGTGCAATAACGTTTTTCAATTACCTATTTCATATAGATATATACTGAAAAGGGGTGTAACCGAAGATTCATCGCAGAAAACACCGAGGATATTATACCAAAATCCAACATAAATTAACGTTTCGAGCCTATTCCTGCCTATAAAACTAGTTACTTTTACATGTAATTTTTGAATCAACTAGAAAGTAACCTTAATTCTTAATCAACATGAACTTTTCTTATCTCAACTATCTAAAAATTGCATTGATATCAATCGCCCTATTCTCTTTTGCTGCATGCCAACAAGATGACAGCAACTCTACACCCATAAATCACGAAGTATTGGGCATTGAAAGTATAACCATTAATGATGTTGTTATACAAACCGATAATAATGGAAAACCCATAAAAGAAGACAACGTTTTTAGCATTGTAGGATTCGGTTTCGGGACTAATACTTACATAAAAGAGTATGACCTTGTTATCTGGAATATCACCACCCCCGAGAAGAATTTTAGAGTTGGAAGCAAATTCAACGATACCCATACAGAAATCGTTAAAAGTGCTGATGAGGAAAAATATCGTATCACCTTCTCAAGAACAGGTTTTAAGGAGGTACTAGTGTATAATATTGGATTTATAAAGCAGAACTAACATGACCGACATTCAAACATCAACCAGATGGATTGAGAGCACGCTACAGGAGCTATCTAAACTTAGTGACAACAGCGCCTCTACCATTATGAATACTTGTGGTAAGAATTGCTGCGAAGCATCAGTCCTTTACCAGAATGCGCTAACAATTAGGGAATCGTATAGCAGCGAAACCAACGCCGATGTTATACTACAGGCATTCAAAGCAAAATACCCAGACACAGACGCGCTGCCCAAAGAGGGTAATAGGATAACCCTAGTATTTTCCGAATGCACCTGCCCTTTGGTTAAGAATGGGGTTACTAATCCCTTTATCTGTAACTGCACCACGGGTTTCTCAAAGCACTTCTTCGAAACGCTACTGGGAAAAAAGGTTGAGGTTACTCTGGAAGAGTCCATTCTTAGAGGCGATTCTCAATGCAAACAGTACATTACGATATGTGAATAACCGTTAGAATATCTACCCCATTAATGAAAAAGGAGAAAGCAATGCTTTCTCCTTTTTCATTATACTATAGTTACGTATTACGCTTTCCTTACAAATTCAGATTTAAGGTACATGGCCCCAATACCATCAATTTTACAAGAGATATTGTGCCCATCGTTACTCTCAACCAACCTAATGTTGCGCACCTTAGTTCCCGACTTAATGCCCGATTGCGAACCCTTTACCTTTAAATCCTTAATCACCACAACAGAATCGCCGTGGTTAAGAGCCACGCCGTTAGCATCAAGCACCATGCCTGCTTGGGCCTCCGCTTCTGCTGCTGCGGCTAGTTCTGCTGGATCCCACTCATAAAAACACTCGGGGCAAACCCATAAATTCCCATCATGATAGGTGTTTTCCGAATTACACTTTGGGCAATTGTTCTCGTTACTCATTACTTCTATTTTACTGTAAGTACAATTTATATGATGGGGTGAAGATAAGCAATATCTACCTTTAGGTAAACCCATACTAAAAACTAACCCCATTTAAAAAGATTTAGCCAAACAATCCCTCCCAAAACTTTCCAAACAAACCTCCCCTATCGCTTTGTTATGTGGTAAAAAATTCCATAATTTAATTCCTGAATTCTCAAACCTAAATCATCATGCTTAACATTGCACTATTTGGTCCTCCGGGTGCGGGTAAAGGAACCCAAAGCGATTGGTTAATAAAGAAGTACAACCTTACCTATATCTCAACGGGAGAGATACTCCGCGAAGAGATTGCCGAAGGAACACCGCTGGGAATACAGGCAAAAAACATCATTGAGAAGGGTGGACTGGTTTCCGATGAGCTCGTTGTTCAGATTATCGAGAACAAAATCACCAAGAAAACCGATACCAACGGATTCCTCTTTGATGGTTTTCCCCGTACAACGGTTCAGTGCTACATTCTGGATGGGCTGCTAATGAACATGAACACCTCCCTCACCTGCATGCTCAGCCTTGAGGTGCCCGATGATGAGCTGGTGCGCAGGTTAAAATCCAGAGCCCAAATAGGCAATCGCAAGGACGATAACGATGAGGTTATACAGGTTAGGCTAAACGAGTACTACTCTAAAACCGTACCTGTTGCCAAGTACTACGAGGATAAAGGCATTTGTTACCCCATTCAGGGAACAGGTACCGTAGAAGAGGTGCAGGCTAGACTAGACCAAGCGGTACAAAAATCGCTGGAGAATAGGTGGGCCAACATTATTCTATTTGGATACCCTGGCTCGGGTAAAGGAACCCAAGCTAAGAAAATGGCCGAAAAGTATAACCTTGTGTACATATCAACAGGGAAAATGCTTAGGCAGGAAATTAAGAAGGACTCTGAGATTGGCCGCATAGTTAAGCCCTACATGGATAAAGGGATGATTGTTCCCGATGAGATTGCCATTAAGCTTATTGAGGAGAAGATATCGGCAAGCCCAGGCTCAAGGGGGTTCATTTTTAAAGGATTTCCAAGAACCATGGTGCAGGCCTACATTCTTGATGGAATGCTTAAGAAGATGAATAGCGGTATTAGCCTTGCCATGGAGCTGCACGTTAGCCCGCTTGAGGCCATGAAACGGCTTGCCCAACGTAGCAAAACAGACCGCAGCCGCCTATACGATATGGATACCGAAACCATTGTATCAAGGCTTGAGGAGTATGAGCAAAAAACTATTCTTGCCCGTAACTTCTACGAAAAGCGCCACCTTATAAAAAAGGTTCCTGGCGAAGGAACCGAAGAGGAGGTTTTTGAACGAATCTGCCAGGAAATAGATAAGATGCTCCGACAAGCATTCTAGTGAACGTAATAGCTATTTATAGCGGATTTACTAAAAGTAAATCCGCTATTTTT
Organism: Bacteroidales bacterium UBA5206; assembly: GCA_002412705.1. Classification (GTDB taxonomy): domain Bacteria; phylum Bacteroidota; class Bacteroidia; order Bacteroidales; family Tenuifilaceae; genus UBA5206. The sequence goes on from DHVO01000260.1 coordinate 18,158, forward strand.
ATTGTAA
>DHVO01000025.1 GCA_002412705.1 Bacteroidales bacterium UBA5206
GGATAGCGAAACGAAGACCTTGGTTAACCGCTACTGGGTAGATTAGATCTACGGTAATGGTTACGTTGTCACCAGGCATAATCATCTCAACACCTTCTGGAAGAGTGATCTCACCAGTTACGTCAAGAGTACGTAGGTAGAACTGAGGACGGTATTTATTGTGGAATGGAGTGTGACGTCCACCTTCCTCTTTCTTAAGGATATAAACCTCTGCTTTGAAACGAGTGTGAGGAGTGATTGAACCTGGTTTAGCAAGTACTTGACCACGCTTAATCTCTTTCTTGTCGATACCACGAAGAAGAAGACCTACGTTATCACCAGCTTCACCACGGTCAAGAATCTTACGGAACATCTCAACACCAGTTACAACAGTTTTTCTCTTTTCAGCACCAAGACCTACAAGCTCAACCTCTTCGCTAGTGTTAATAACGCCAGTCTCGATTCTACCAGTAGCAACAGTACCACGACCGGTGATAGAGAATACGTCCTCAACAGGCATTAGGAAAGGCTTCTCGTTCTCACGAGGAGGAATTGGAATATACTCATCAACAGCAGCCATTAGTTCCATTACCTTAGCAACCCACTCTGGCTCACCGTTAAGAGCACCTAGAGCAGAACCACGGATAACAGGAGCGTTGTCGCCATCAAAGTTGTAGAAGCTTAGAAGTTCGCGAACTTCCATTTCTACAAGCTCAAGCATCTCAGCATCGTCAACCATATCGCACTTGTTAAGGAAAACAACAAGTTTTGGTACGTTTACCTGACGGGCAAGAAGAATGTGCTCGCGAGTTTGAGGCATAGGACCATCGGTAGCAGCTACTACGATGATAGCACCGTCCATCTGCGCAGCACCAGTAACCATGTTCTTTACGTAGTCAGCGTGACCTGGACAGTCAACGTGAGCGTAGTGACGGTTAGCAGTTTGGTACTCTACGTGAGCGGTGTTAATGGTGATACCACGCTCTTTTTCTTCAGGAGCGTTGTCGATAGAATCGAATGAACGGAACTCAGAAAGACCAGCTTCAGCTAGAACCTTAGTAATAGCAGCGGTCAAAGTGGTTTTACCGTGGTCAACGTGACCAATGGTACCAATGTTAACGTGAGGTTTCGACCTATCAAATTTTTCTTTAGCCATAACTCCAGGTATTAATAAATTAGAAATTAGAGATTTGTTTTAGTTTTATTTTCTTAGAGAGAGCCAATGACGAGAATTGAACTCGTGACCTCTTCCTTACCAAGGAAGCGCTCTACCCCTGAGCTACATCGGCCTACGGCTAGAGCGGGAGACGAGACTCGAACCNNGCTCTACCGACTGAGCTACTCCCGCTTATTTAAGTCACTAACTGTTAGTTTATTGGATTAGGAATTGATTGCTTTATAACACACAAAAAACGATCAAACCCTTGATCTTTTTAACTACACACTTACTAACTGCCTTGTGGGGAGAGCAGGATTCGAACCNNAGTTGGCCACTTTGGTATCTCCCCTAATTAAATTCTTCAAGAAAAAAAGAGCCGGTGGAGGGATTCGAACCCCCGACCAGCTGATTACAAATCAGCTGCTCTGGCCAACTGAGCTACACCGGCATTCTTTCGCTAGAACTACGATTTGATTCGCTGTTTACCCCCTCAAATCGGTTGGCAAATGTAGAAATAATTTAATTACCACCAAAACCTACGTGCTCTTTTTTTAAAAAAAATTGCCCCTTCACCTTTGGGGCAGTCTTTAATTAATACCTGTACTTGGTGAAGGGGCTAATATTAAGCGCGTTGCAAATGTTATACTCCGCGTTGTTTTTCTTTGTGCTTATCTACTTGTCGCTTCAGTGCATCCACACATTCGTCTATTGCTTCCTCAAAAGTTTTGCATTTGCGCTCTGCAAAAAGGTCGTTACCGGGAATATCAAGACGAATTTCGGCTATTTTATTCTCTAAATCCTGGGAGTTTTCGAGTCGAAGGAAAACCTCGGCTGATAGAATATTGTCATAAAAACGGTCCAACTTGTTTACCTTGCTATTAATAAAATCGATGAGTTTCTTGTCTGCATCGAACTTGATAGATTGGATCTTCACGTTCATAATTAATCCTCCTTTACATTAATTAGTGGCTCTTGGATGAGCCTTTACGTAAGCACTCTTAAGTTTTTGAAAAGAACTGTGTGTATATACTTGGGTTGCCCCAAGGTTTGCGTGACCTAGCAGCTCCTTAATTGCGTTTAAATCGGCTCCATTGTTTAGTAGGTGTGTGGCAAATGTGTGTCGAAGCACATGTGGGCTTTTCTTCTCTAGGGTTGTTACCAGCGATAAGTAACGGTTCACTACTCTATAAACGTATTTGGAGTATACTTGGTTGCCCTTATCTGTTAAAAAAAGTGCGGTTGTTGTTACATTTTCGAACTCTGATTGGCGAGCGTTTAAATACTCCCGAACCAATGGGAGAAGTTCTGGATGGATAGGCACAATGCGCTCCTTACTTCCCTTACCCATTACCTTTATGGTTCCAGCCTTTAAATCGACCCGCTGAAGGCTTAGCCCTACCAGCTCCGATAACCGAATGCCTGTAAAGTAGAGCATGTAAATTATTAACTTATCGCGCAGGCCGTGATATCCTTCGGGGAATATCTCTCTTTCGAATAGCTTCTGGGTATCGCTATCCTTAACATATACGGGTAAACGCTTAGCCACTTTGGGGGCAACTACCTTTTGGGTAGGATCGCCGCTAAATGCTCCAGTAATGTTTAAATAGTGGTAGTACTGCCGGAGTGTGGACAGCTTGCGATTCACCGACCTAGGGGTTACTCCCTGATTGATGAGCGCAGCAACCCAAGCACGTATTTGCCTATGGGTTACAGCCGATGGAACTTCGCTGCCTGGCAAATAGCCACAAAAGGTAAAAAACTGCCTCAAATCTGTACCATAAGAAAGGACAGTGTGGGCAGAATAACCTTTTTCTACTTCTAAATATTTAAGGAAAGCTTCTTGCATATTCGTATGATGCAAGATAACACTTACCTTACTCTTACCCAAAAAAAAATCAGGCAAAAATGCCTGATATATTTCTTAAAAAGGATTAAAAAAAGGATGTACAACTATGGTACTACTCCTCTTTTTGCTGAAGCTGCTGGATGTAAATGGCTTTCTTTACTGCCTCACGTTTTTCAACAGATGGCTTGGTGAAAGCTTGACGAGAACGAAGCTCCTTCATCACACCAGTTTTCTCAAATTTACGCTTAAATTTCTTTAGCGCCCTTTCAATATTTTCACCTTCCTTTATCGGTATAATAATCATGTCTGTGGTAATTTAATGAACCGCAAAATTATACTTAATGTTAACTATTTCAAAAATTTACCTGTTTTTATACCTCCTTTTTGGTAAATTTTGGGACTGCAAAGATAGTTAATGAATTAAATTAATTCAACTAATCTACAGATAAATAATTCTTAACCCTGTAAAAATCTTCTTTTGTAATGAGGTTATTCTTAAGAATCTCATTGGGACTATTTATCTGCTTCACTTTACTTCTGTAGTAAATAATTGCTTTGGCCTGGTAGTCGGAAATGTATGGATGCTTCCTCAACTCGTCGTACGACACAGTGTTCAGGTTTACCTTTTTTATTAGGATAGTATCAATTTGTAGCTGAGGTGCCATTTTTTCTACCATATCCATGGAGATGCCATACACCTCGGTTAGCTGTGTGGAACTGTAAAATCCTCCAAGTAGGTTTCGGTAAGCCACAATACGTTTAGCAAACGTCCTCCCGATGCCGTTAACGCGGGTTAGCTCTGCTGTATCGGCGCTATTAATTGATACTGGAATAAAGACCTCTGTGGCAACCAATGTTGCCGATGAATCTAAATGGGTTGTCTTTATACGGTCCTTAATAGCGATATAAGGTTCTAAACGTTGATAGGCAGCAGAATCAACTACATACATCTTACTAAAATCCTTAGGAGTGGCAAAGAATCCACCTTTGCTCCTGTAACGTAGTATTACTTTAGCCTGCTTGTCGGAAAATCCGAGTCGCACAAAATCGCCTAGGGTTGCCGTATTGGGATCGAAAGGGAATACCTCTGCTACTTTTGCGGCAGCAACTTCTTCCCTTTCTACCCTAGCCTGTTTTGCGGTGCTAGCTAGGTCAACATCTTTTAGGGACAAAAAGAAGCTATCGGCAAGAGACTGCACCCTTGAATCAAGCGTTACCTCTTTATGAATATACTTCCCATAGATTGTAGGCAAAATAAGCAACAACAAAATAATGAAAAGGAGTATAATAATACCCAAGCGTTCCCCTTTGGTAAAGGTGAAATAGCTAGTCATATTCTTAACAAACCTTTTCATGCTGTCTTGTTATCCTAGTCCGCCAACAAAAATGCTGTATATAAATATTGCTGCTATTGCTAATGGAGCAACATAACGTACAATGAAGATGTAAGCTGGGAAATAACGAGCCTTCAACTTATTACCGTTCGAAAGTTCACTGCGGGTAAGATCTCTAGTGAAGTACCAGCCTATAAATAGCACAATGAAAAGTCCTCCCAATGGAAGAAGTACGTTTGATGCGGTAAAATCGAGTAAATCGAACACTCCCTTTCCAAATATGGTAAAATTGGATAGTGGACCAAATGATAGCGATGCAAATATTCCTAGTACCGATATGGAGGCTGTAGCCAAAATGGTAGCTTTTCGTCTAGTAAGCTTAAGCTCCTCGGCAAAATAGGCAACAACAACCTCGAGTACCGATATTGTGGATGTAAGCGCTGCCACAGCCAGCAGAACAAAGAATATGGCGCCAAAAATATCTCCTCCAGGCATTTTTTGGAAAATACCTGGCAATGTTATAAACACAAGGCTAGGTCCCGAGGCTGGTTCAATATTGAAAGCGAAAACTGCAGGAAAAATCATCACCCCTGCAAGTATTGCTATAATAGTATCGGCAAGCGAGACCTCCACCGCGGTTAAAGCCAGGTTCTCATTCTTACCAAAGTAAGATGCATACGTAATTAGCGTTCCCATTCCCAAGCTCAGGGAGAAAAAGGCTTGTCCCAAAGCAAACAAAATTGTCTCCCCTGTTATCTTAGAAAAATCGGGTTTAAAAAGAAAGGAAAGGCCAGCCATGGCTCCATCAAGAGTAACAGAACGCAAGCAGAGTATAAGTATAAGCACAACCAAAAGAGGCATAAGCAGCTTAGTGTACTTCTCAATCCCCTTTTTTACACCAGCAATAACAATTGCCGCAGTAAGGATCATAAAAATGAGCTGCCAAATAATGGGGCGATAGGTTCCTGTTATAAAAGAGTTGAAGGAGTTCTGCAAATCGGCAGTGGATTGGTTTGCAAACCTATGAGTAACCGATTGCACAATATACTCCAAGGTCCAACCAGCAACGGCGCTATAGAATGCAAGAATAAAAAAAGCTGCAACAACACCCATAAATCCAACCATATACCATGGTTTATTGGGCGATAAAACTTTAAACGATCCAAATGCGTTGCGCTGCCCACGGCGACCTATAGCAAACTCCGACATCATTACAGGAACACCTATAAGAATAACACAAGCCAAATAGATTAATAGAAAGGCTCCTCCTCCATTCTGACCTGTTATGTAGGGGAATTTCCAGATGTTTCCAAGTCCTACTGCAGAACCTGCAGCAGCAGCAATAATACCAAATTTACTCCCAAAGCTATCGCGTATTGGGGATTGAGATGAAGACATAGGGTTGGTTTAAAAGGGTTAAACAAGTTTTTGGGTGCACCTAAGTTGTAGAAAAAATGTTTTTTATGCAAAGAGCCCGTTAAATAAAGTATGCAACAACTGTAAGTAAAGAGGAAAAGCCGCCTAGGTATATGCTAAAAGGCACAACACATAGGCGGCTCAATGCTATAAGTTGTGTGGCTAAGCAATATCGATTTCGGGAGATAAGTAAACGTCTTGAATGGCGTTTAGAATCTTAATACCTTCAACCATTGGTTTTTGAAAGGCCTTGCGCCCACTTATTAGCCCCATGCCACCGGCTCGTTTATTTATTACTGCCGTTTGGACTGCTTCGGACAAATCGCTAACACCACTTGATGCCCCACCCGAGTTAATTAGACCAGAGCGACCGCTGTAGCAACTTAACACCTGATACCTTGTAAGATCTATTGGATGATTGGTGGTGAGTTGAGTGTACACCTTATCGTGAGTCTTTCCAAAATTGATGGTTTTAAATCCACCATTAACCTCGGGAAGCTTCTGCTTTATGATATCGGCTTGTATGGTAACCCCAAGATGATTAGCCTGCCCAGTTAAATCGGCGGCAGTGTGGTAATCGACTCCATCCTTTTTAAACCCATTGTTGCGCAAATAGCACCAGAGCACTGTAGCCATTCCCAGCTCATGCGCCCTTTCAAAGGCCTCGGCAACCTCAACTATTTGGCGGTTGGACTCCTCCGACCCAAAGTAGATTGTTGCCCCAACAGCAACAGCACCTAAGTTCCATGCCTCCTGTACGGAACCAAACATTATCTGATCGAACTTATTTGGATAGGTTAACAGCTCGTTATGGTTTAGCTTTACAATAAAAGGAATTCTGTGTGCATATTTGCGTGACACCGCTGCTAGCACACCAAAGGTGGACGCAACAGCATTGGCTCCTCCCTCTATGGCCAGCTTCACAATATTCTCGGGATCGAAGTAAATGGGATTAGGAGCAAATGATGCCCCTGCTGTGTGCTCTATGCCCTGATCCACGGGAAGTATTGATAGGTACCCTGTTCCGGATAAGCGCCCGTGGTTATACAGCGCTTGAATGCTACGAAGAACTTGCGGCGTACGATTTGATGGCGAGATTACCCTATCGACAAAATCGGAACCAGGAAGGTGCAAATTCTCTTTTGCAACCGTTGTACACCTATGCTCCAAAAGGAAACTGGCCTTATCGGCAAGCAGGCTTACTATTTCACTGTAATTCATGGCTTTTGAGGATTAGTATTGGGATATACAAATCTACCTCAATATGGCCAAAAAGTCAATTTAAACTAAAACTAGAATGGGTAGCCTATACCAAAATGGAACGCCCAGTCGTCTCGTTCATAGGGTCTATCGAAGGGGATCCACTCGTAGTAGGGTTGCGAGGGATCTGAAGGGCGAGCAGGATCGTGGATTTTCAATCCAAAATCGAACCGAAGGGAAAGAAATCCCAAGTTAAAACGTAACCCCATACCAGTACCCAATGCAATTTGCTTGTAAAACTCGTTTGGTTTAAATAGAGCCCCCTGCCGCTCATCGTCAGCCGATATGGCCCAAATGTTCCCCGCATCAACAAAGAGGGCACCCTCAAGCACCCAGAACATTTTAAATCGGTACTCCACGTTGGCCTCAAGCTTAATGTCGGCGGTTTGATTGCGGTACGTTAAGTTGTCGCCAGGATATGAGCCTGGACCCAAAGCACGAACATTCCATGCCCGCACACCGTTTGCCCCGCCAGAAAAGTATTTCTTTTCAAACGGTAAGGCTTTGGAGTTACCAAAAGGGTAACCTGCACCAAAGAACACACGGTACACAAAGGTGTTGGACTCATCTATAACTTGATGGAATGATATGTTAACATCGGCCCTAGCATACTGAGAGAAGCTGGTACCAAAGATTTGATAGGTACCATCATCGGATTTTTTCCCGAACTGAGAGTAAAGTCCACTTAGAATGTTACCCGACAGCTCGGCATTAAACCTTAGATAGGTGTAGCTTTTATTCTTTTGGATATTTTGATTGTTAAAGACTAAACTGTACGATGTAACCGTTACAAACTGATTTATGTAGCTATTCTCCCTATATGTTCCTGTTATCTCATTCTTAAACTCATCGGACATATAGGGGAGGTTAACAATGTTAAACTCTACGGGGTTAAACGTGTGGGTTAACGATCCTGCATTACGCCAGTTATATCCAAACAGGAAGCTGGCAACCGTTCTGGTATAATCGGGACGACGCTGCCAACCATAAGATGCAGAAAAACGGGTGCGCGGACTATACTTATTAATGAACTCCTTGCCAGAGAAAGGGCTTAAGAAACGAGGCAAGTCCAATCCAACGGTTCCGCCAAACTCTGTTGAACTCCTGATATTGCTCAAGCTGCTATTCTCCATTGCCTCAAATAAGCCACGGAGCTTAATATCAAAAGATTCTGCCCCTTTAAATAGATTTTTATGGGTGTAAATAATATTTCCCTCAGCACCATAGTTACCACTAGAGTTTGTGCCCACCAGCTCAACCTGATAGCTCTGTAGCGTTTGTGGACTAAGCTGAATATAACAGTTGAGCTCTGCTGAACGGGCCGTATCGGCTTTCTGGCTATCAACAAAAAGAATAAAATCCTCGTTTGACGAGCGCTTAACCTCTTCAAAGTATATGTTTACCATGCGGTACAAGCGCAACGAGGTTAGGTTGCTGTGCGTTTTCTCAACTACTGCAGTAGAGTAAACATCGCCAGGGCGTATCAGGTTTGCCTGATCTATTACCTTTAAATCAATACCTGGGTCAACAGGAAAGATATACTCTATTCTATCGGAATAAACCGTATCTATAGCGCCCAAACGAACTAGGTTATTAAAAGAGCGGGGATCGAAATTGGGATAGAAGTAAACCTTATTAATCTTATACTTCTGAAATTTTTCTGAAATCCTTTCGCCTGTTACCGAACGCCTATACCTATTGCGGAGCTGCAAAGTTAAATCGACCTGATAGCCGCCAATGGTTGTGTCGGCCTGAAATGTAATATAGTCGCGCGAGAGAAAGTAGTAGCCCTTATTTCGAAGCATGGACTCAACCCGTACCCGTTCCTGCTGCAGCACCTCTGTATCGAACATGCCATTGGGTTTAACCAGAGATAACGAGGTGTCGGCCAAAACAAGGGAACGGAGAACGGTATCCTCAACGTAGTACTTTACAGAACGAACCGTATATGGAGTTCCTAGTTTTACAGCGTACTCCACATTAGCACGCTGGCGACGGTAGGTAATGGTATCTTTTACCAAAGCGTTGTAATACCCTTTACTATTGAGATAAAGCTGAATATTTTTTGTGCTCTGCTCTACCAAAAATGTATCCAATAGTATTGGCTCCTCTCCTATGGTTTTTAGCCACTTATGTAATCCTTTATACTTATTAGGGTTTGCTAGGTTATACATGCGCAGATGAAACCTAAATCCTAAAATGCGTTTATTGGGCTTCTGCCTTACGTAGCTGGAAAGTGATGGTACATTTTCCCCTTTATCCTCCACCTTTACGGTTGATTGGTTTAGCAAGTACTTATCGTTGGGTACGTTTTTGGTTATGCTACACGACGACAACACTAAGGTTACTAATAGTAACCCCAGCAAAACCCTTTGATGTTTACAACTTATGGTATTAGTGCAGAAATAATTTAAAATAGCCATAACATGCTTAAAGTATCGGAATTAGCGCTACGCCTAATTTGATGGAAAGATAAAAAAGATTTTTGATGAAACACCCAAAGGCCAATTGTAAGTAATTTACGTATTGACCAACTTATCCTATACACAGGGTGAATAACGAGTTGTAGCACTTTTTAGTGCACCATTAAACCAAATCCCTTTTTATTTCTACATAAAACCATACAACGTAACTTAGCGGATACTACATTTGCACCATGCTAAGTAAAAATGCCATTAAAAGGATTGCTGCTTTAAGAACAAAAAAGCACAGAAAGGAGACAAACCAGTTTATTGCCGAGGGCCAGAAACTGGTTGAAGACCTATTGCTCTCCGGAATAAACATAAAAAACATATACCACACCGCAGCGTTGGCACCGCTTGGGCTGAGTAAATGCGTTGATGTTGAAATCATCACGGAACAGGAGATGAAAAAAATTAGTGGACTAACCACTCCTACTCCCGTTTTGGCCATTGCCGACATCCCACAGCACAGCTACAACGAAACCGAACTTAGCCAAAGCCTTTCCATTGCCCTTGATGATATTCAGGATCCAGGGAACTTGGGAACTATAATTCGCCTTGCCGATTGGTTTGGGTTTGATTTCCTTTTGTGCTCCAAGGGAACGGTTGATGCCTATTCTCCCAAAGTGGTGCAAGCCAGCATGGGCGCTGTTGCTAGGGTTAAAATTGTTGAGGTTGATTTGCCGCAACTAATAGGCAATTTAGCCCAGAAGGGCGTTCCTATTTACGGCACATTCCTTAATGGCACTGATATCTACAACGAAAGTCTTACACAAAACGGTATTGTGATTATGGGGAATGAAGGGAATGGGATATCAAATGAGATTGAAATGCTAGTGAATAAAAAGCTATACATCCCAACCTTTGCTAAAGGCGATTTAACCAGCGAATCGTTAAACGTTGCAATGGCCACTGCTATTATATGCTCTGAGTTTAGGAGGAGAAAGGTTTAAGATTTAAGGTGCAAGATTTAAGATTTAAGGAACCAAACACTAAACACCAAACACCAAAAACTATCAATATTATTTCAAGGTAACTCTGTCACGTGTTACTTCAAATACCAAACACCAGAAACTGCCCACCTATCGACTCACTTAAGATACCTTGCCACCGATTCGGCAATTAGTTCCCCGTCAACTGCCGACGACACAATACCTCCTGCATATCCAGCACCTTCCCCACAGGGGAACAGCCCGTTTAGCTGCACATGCTGTAGCGTTTCGGGATCGCGCGGAATTCTAACTGGCGACGATGTGCGCGACTCAACGCCCAAAATTTGAGCCTCGTTGGTTAAAAAACCGTTCATTTTACGACCAAACTCTTTAAACCCTTGCTGTAGTCGGGTTGCAATATCGGCAGGTAGCCACTTGTGCAAATCGGAAGGATTTGTACCCGGATGGTATGAGCACTTAGGAAGCGACGATGATGACTTACCCTGAACAAAATCGGCCAAACGCTGGGCAGGAGCCGTAAAACCTTTCCCGCCGTGGATTGCAGCCTGCTCCTCGAGCCAACGCTGGTAGTTAAGCCCCGAGAGAGGGTTCTTTGGGTCGAAGTTGGGAATATCCTCAAGCCTAATCTCCACAACCATTCCTGAGTTTGCAAAACGGGAGTTGCGCAGCGATGGCGACATGCCATTTACCACCACCTCGCCATCCTCGGTTGCCGCGGGAACAATAAATCCGCCTGGACACATACAGAAGCTGTAAACGCCTCTCCCCTCTACCTGATGAACAAGGCTATAGGAAGCAGCAGGCAGAAAATCGTTACGCTTTGCCCCGTGATACTGTATAGAATCAATTAGCTCCTGTGGGTGCTCCACCCTTACACCCATTGCAAAGGGCTTAGCCTCAATAAGAATCCCCTGTTCAACAAGCATTGTGTAGATATCGCGAGCAGAGTGTCCCGTTGCAAGAATAACTGCAGCGGCATCAATAGTGCTACCATCGGCTAATTCAACACCACTAGCCTTACCGTTGGTGGTAAGAATTCTTGATACACGTTTGCCAAAATGCACCTCGCCCCCATTAGCAATAATGGTTTCCCTTATGTTAACAATTATGCCCGGAAGCTTATTGGTTCCTATGTGCGGATGAGCCTCGTAAAGAATATTCTCATTGGCTCCATGCAGGTGCAGGTTGTAAAGAATGCGGCTTAGGTCGCCACGTTTTTTGGAGCGGGTGTATAGCTTGCCGTCAGAGAATGTGCCTGCCCCACCCTCACCAAAAGCGTAGTTTGAATCGAGGTTAAGGTTATGCTCACGGCTTAGCTTGGCTATGTCGCGCTTACGATCGCTAACGGCGTTACCCCGCTCAATAAGTATAGGCTTATAGCCCAGCTCCATTAACCGCAATGCGGCAAAAAGACCTGCTGGCCCTGCCCCCACAATAGCAACGGGTGTTGACCACGTAACGTTAAGGTAACGAAAGGTTGGCGCATTGGATTTAACCTGCTCGGCCCCCTTAAACACGCGAACACCAAGGTTTACCTTGATGTTGCCACGGCGAGCATCAATTGATTTACGGGTGATTACGTACTTTGAAACCTGTTCGGGTTTAAGCCCCAATTGCTTTGCTAAGGCGCGCTTTACCTGCTGCTCATTAGCCGCATCGGCGGGCGAAAGTACTAGGTTAACATCAACTGGCATGAACTACTCAAAATGAAATGAAATTACTAATAGCTGCGACTGCATGTGGTCAATCGCATTTACATACCCTTCGGCTTCCTCAAGGTAATCGCGGGTTAACACGTTTAGGAAACCGGAACTCCACTTTATCTCCGTTGAAAATTTAAAATACTGTAGAAAAAAATCTAATCCAAAACCAAACTCATAGTAAATGTCGCCCTTAATGGTTTTAAGCCAAACCTTATCCTCATAGTTTAACTTTTTATAGGCGGCCATATCAATCCTAAAATTGGTTCCAGCAATTAGATAGGGTCTAAAATTACTAGTTCGTACTGCCGAATACTTAATCATTAAAGGCACCTCTATGAACGACGATTCAACCTTAAGTTGCTCAATACTCTCAGTGCCATTCACGTAAAAATCGATATTACGTTGGCCAAATGCCAATCCGGGTAAAGTGCGCAGATGGAAATTCTCACTTAGCCTAAAATCGGCAATACCATTAACGTTAAAACCAGGGATTAGCGAACTAACATCGGCAAAATAGTTAACATCCTCACCTTCGGGAGCCACGCTATTCCGCATAGAAAAGTCCATTACGTTTATTCCCAACGAAAAGCCAAACCGCAGCCGGCGTCCAGTGTCATAACCAGGGTCGTTAAACTGGATAGGAGCCTTTATTTGGGCTACGCAGGGTAGAGCCAGTAGAAGCGCTATAAAGAAAAACAATGGTTTGCGTAAGGACATTACAATGGGATAATGGTGTTAGACCTTTTAGTTTAGATGTTAGACAATGGAAGTTACAATCAGAACATCAACCTCTATAAACGGGTGTACCTTCAAAATATTACGTATTAAAGAGAATGATGCAATATTATACAGCAGGTCTAGAGTATTGCGCTTTAGTAATGTCGTCCACCGTAAAGTGTTGCAATACCAAAGGACAGCTTCTTGGCAGAGCATCCCTCAAATCCAGCATCGCGCATCATCTTAACAAAATCGGCTCCTTCGGGGAAACGCTCCACGCTCTCTGGTAAGTAGGTGTATGCCTGCTTATGCCCAGAAACCATGCGCCCAACAAACGGAAGAACTGAGTGAAAGTAAAAACGGTATAACCCTTTCATTGGAAACTTGCTGGGTGTTGAGAACTCAAGCACAAATAGCTTTCCGCCAGGCTTAAGTACTCTCCTAATTTCGCGTAGGCCAAGGTCGGGGCGGCTAAAGTTACGTACACCAAAGGCCACCATTGCACAATCGAATGTTGCATCGGGGTATGGAATATCCTCGGCGGCAGCGCGCTTAAGCTGAATCCTATCGGACAGACCCTTGTTGAAAACCTTACGGCGACCAACGGCAAGCATCTGCTCTGCCACATCAATACCCGTTATACGGATATCCTTAGAGCGCTTGCCCAGCATAATGGCCAAATCGGCGGTACCTGTGGCAATATCCAGAACATGAGAGGGGTTCTCGGCTTTAAGCTTTTTAATAAGCTTTTTGCGCCAAATCCTGTCGATGTTAAGGCTCAGGATATGATTTAGCAAATCGTAACGAGGGGCAATCTCGTTGAACATTGCCTCAACGGTTGCCCCTTTTACGTTTGCAGTAGAATTACTGTTGGTATCTGTCATCTATTTGCACATGTTGCTTCCGGTGATAAGCTCCTCAAGGGCATTGTCGTAAACCTTTTTAAGGTCGCTAATAAAGCCAAAGGATACATCATCAACACGAACTTCCGATTTGGTAACGTGACCAAGGGTGGTGAACGGGATCTCGTTCTCCACCATAAAGTCGATAAACTGAGTTTCCCTTGAAGGTGAAACAGTAACCACTACCCTACCCTGCGATTCGCCAAATAGGAAAGCATCGCTACGAATCTCGGCATCGGTTGTAATATCGAAGCCAAGGTTACGAGGCATAGCGCTCTCTAGTAGGGTGATGAATAGACCACCATCGGAAACATCGTGAGCAGATTGAACAAGGTTTAGCTGAATAAGCGTAGCCAAAGCCTGCTGCATGCGGTACTCCTCTTCCAAATCAAAGAATGGCGCTGGAGATGCTTTAACCTTGTGGTAGCTGTATAGGTATTCTGAAGAAGCAATATCGTTGTAAGTTTTTCCAATTAGGAAAATCATGTGTCCTTTATCCTTAAAGGCAAGGGTTGTTTGGTGGTTCTTGTTATCAACAATACCAAGCATACCAATGGTTGGGGTTGGGAACACAGCCTCGTCCTTGCCACCTATGGTAGATTGGTTGTAGAAGCTAACGTTACCACCGGTTACAGGAGTTCCGAATTTCTCGCAAGCCCTGCCCATACCCTTAATGGCACCAACAAACTGCCAGTAAACCTCTGGGTTGTATGGATTTCCAAAGTTCAAGCAGTTGGTAATTGCCAATGGCTTACCGCCTGAGCAAACAATGTTACGCGAAGCCTCAGCAACGGCAATCATTGTTCCCACCTCTGGATCGGCCTTAACGTAACGAGGGTTACAGTCAACCGATACGGCCAAAGCCCTATCAGTGCCTTTTAGGTTGATAATACCAGCATCGGATGGGAAGTTAGTACCCATGTTGGCGGTTCCCACCATGGTATCGTACTGCTCGTAAACCCAACGCTTTGATGCGATATTTGGATGTTTAATTAGGTGAACAGCCACCTCACGTAGATCCTGAGGTTCGGCAATTGAGTTCATATCAAACTTCTTGTACTCTTGGTAGTACGCTGGTTCGCGGTACTCACGCTGATAAACAGGGGCACCACCACCAAGTACTAGGGTAGATGCAGGAACTAGGGCTACAAGCTCACCATGGTAGAAGAACTCAAGGTTATCGCCCTCGGTAACCTCACCAATAATGGCGTAGTTAATATCCCACTTCTCAAAAATGGCCTCCACATCCCTCTCGCGTCCCTTGTGAACAACCACAAGCATACGCTCCTGAGACTCAGATAGCAGGATTTCAAATGGCTCCATGTTCTTTTGGCGAAGGGGTACCTTATCAAGGTCAACACGCATACCGTGTGCACCCTTCTCCGACATCTCTGATGTAGAGCAGATGATACCCGCTGCACCCATATCCTGCATACCAACAACGGCGCCAGTAGGAATAAGCTCCTGAGTAGCCTCAAGAAGCAGTTTCTCCATGAATGGGTCGCCTACTTGGATTGAAGGTATATCATCAGCTGAATCCTCGGTGATATTTGCAGAAGCAAAGGTTGCTCCATGAATACCATCCTTACCAGTTGATGAACCAACAATGTACACTGGATTTCCCTTACCCTTTGATATAGCAGAAATTACATTTCCTTTCTCAACAAGACCAACCGACATGGCGTTAACCAGCGGATTAGTATTGTAAGAATCATCAAAGAAAACCTCACCAGCAAGAACAGGAATACCAAAGGCATTACCGTAGTTGCCAATACCTTTAACAACGCCCTTAACAAGCCACTTGGTGCGGTCTAGCTTAAGGTCGCCAAAGCGAAGTGAGTTAAGCTGGGCCACAGGACGAGCACCCATTGTAAAGATGTCGCGGTTAATACCTCCAACACCCGTTGCAGCACCCTGATATGGCTCTACAGCACAAGGGTGGTTATGCGATTCAATCTTAAAAGCACAAGCAAGGCCATCGCCAACATCAACCAAGCCAGCGTTTTCTGTTCCTGCTTCAGCAAGGATTGCTTCACCTTTGCGAGGTAACGTTTTAAGCCAACTTATGGAGTTTTTGTACGATGCGTGCTCCGACCACATTACTGAGTATATGCTAAGCTCAGTGTAGTTGGGCACTCGGCCAAGAATCTGCTTAATCTTTTCAAACTCTTCAGGAAGCAAGCCAAGCTCCCGTGCGGTTTCAACATTAACTTGAATTGATGACATTTTATAGGGTATTGCAGGGTTTGATTTCCAGTCAGGGGCTGATTTTTTACAATCCAGCTTCGCGAGCCAAAAATAGTAACATTAAATAAGATGGCAGCAGTTTGAGGAGGATTTTTTGCTTTTTGAGTAGGATTGCGATGGAGTGGTATTTGGTGTTTAGGGTTTGGTATATGGTGTATAGAGCATTCTCACCTCTCACGTCTTACGTCTTACGTCTTGCCTTTCATGTTTCATGTTTCACGTCTCACATTTCACTCCTCACGTCTCATGTCTCACGTTTTTTCATAACTTTACCCAACCAACCATTGCCCAGATACAAATCGAAGGCAATTGCAAACAACAAATAAATGAGAAAGATAGCGCTAATAACCGGAGCAACCTCTGGTATAGGTAAGGCAACTACCCTACTGCTTGCCGAAAACAACTACAACGTAATTATTACCGGCCGTAGAAAAGAACTTCTTGACGAGCTAAAGCAAGAGGTTGAGGTTAAGTACAAAAGCGATGTTCTTGTACTTTGCTTTGATGTGCGTGAAAAGGCACAGGTTGACGCAGCCATTGACTCCCTTCCCGAACGCTGGAGGAAAATTGATGCCCTAATTAACAACGCAGGCTTAGCCGTTGGGCTTAACCATATTCAGGATGGCGATGTTGACGACTGGGAACGCATGATTGATACCAACATCAAAGGGTTACTGTACATCACCCGTAAGGTTTCGCCACTTATGGTTGAGCGCGGTGCGGGGCACATTGTAAACATTGGTTCCATTGCTGGAACTCAGGTTTACGAGAATGGCAACGTGTACTGCGCATCAAAGCATGCTGTGCACGCCCTATCGCAGGCAATGCGCATAGACATGGTTAAGCACAACATTAAGGTAACCGAGGTTCGGCCGGGTTTAGTTGAAACCGAGTTCTCCATTGTTCGTTTTAAGGGCGATTCCGAGAAGGCTAAAAATCCTTACAAAGGGCTTAAACCACTTACCGGCGAGGATATTGCCAACGTAATTCTGTTTGCGCTTAGCCTCCCAGCACATGTTAACATCAACGATATGGAGGTTACGCCAACTGCACAGGCTAGCTCATCCATATACTTCCGCAAGGAATAGCAAAAAGAACAGTCATGTTTGATTTCACACTTTTAAAGCGATATACCACCACGCTATTTGAGAAGATGGGCTGCCCCCCTGCCGATGCAGAGGTTGTTGCCGATGTGCTTATAGCTGCCGAGCTACGCGGCATTCCATCGCACGGGCTAATGCGCGTTAAGGACTACTTCCAGATGGTGATGGCCGGGCGCATTAACACCAACCCAAAGGTTAGGATTGCGTACGAAACGCCATCTACCGCTACAGTTGATGGCGATAACGCCCTAGGTCCCATTGCCGCCAAGTTCGCCATGCAGGTGGCCATTGAAAAAGCAAAGGTTGCAGGAACGGGTTGGGTTGCTACTAAAAACAGCAACCACTACGGTATAGCAGGCTACTACTCGCTTATGGCAGTTGAGCACAACATGGCAGGTATTGCCATGACCAACGCCAACCCACTAGTAGCACCAACCTACTCAACTAGCAAGATGCTAGGTACTAATCCCATTGCAGTAGCCATTCCTACAGGAAACCAGCCAACCTTTATTGCCGATTTTGCCACCACGCCAATTGCTCGTGGAAAGCTTGCCATTATGGGCAAAAAGGGAGAAAAAGCACCATTGGGACTTGTGCAGGACGCACGGGGCAACCCAACTGATGACCCCGACACGCTACTTCGCGGGGGAGCCATTCTTCCACTTGGTGGAGACCCCGTACATGCCAGTCATAAAGGGTACTGTATGACCTCGCTTGTTGATATCTTCTCGGCAGTGTTTGGCGGAGCTAACTTTGGCCCCTTTGTACCACCACAGGTGGCCTACCTGCCGCTGCTTGAAAAATCGGTTGGCGAAGGGCTTGGACACTTCTTTGGCGCCATGCGTGTTGATGCCTTCCGCCCAGTAGAGGAGTTCAAAACTAGCATGGACCAATGGATTGAAACCTTTAGAAGCGCCCAAAGTGCCGAGGGACAACCCAAGGTTATTATTCCAGGCGATCCTGAACGCCAAAAGGAGGAAAAGCATCGCAGAGAAGGCATTGCAGTAATACCTCAAGTTCTTACGGAGCTAAATGAGGTTGCCGAAAAGCTGGGCGAAAAAACGCTGGAAGAGTTTGCTGGATAAGGTCTAGCAATGAATATAAAAGAACAAGAAAGGGTGCTGAATGGCACCCTTTCTTTGTATGTAGCAAACTATATTGTGGCGGTTTGCTTTTGCTCATATAGCTGATGCTTAACAAAGTCCAGCTCCAAGTAATCTAGCGTTTCCGCAAGTGGCTTTGCTGTACTAGCGTCCCAGCCCATGGATTTGAAGTAAGCCGATTTTGCATCGTCCCAAATTAGCACGTTAGGGCTATATGCATTAGGGCCACTCTTTAGCGCTGGATTTCCTCTTGCCCTTTCAGGCATTCGGGTAGAGGCAACATCAATACCCTCCCTGATGTTAAAAGAGTGCCTAACCGTTTTTATGCGTTGCCCAATGAGCAAACAATCGGCTAAACTTAAGTAGGTACCTGCTGTAGCATTAATCCAATCTACAAAAGGAACCATTGGCCCCAAGTAAAATCCGAAGTTACATAAGCCCAAGGCATTAATAATATCCTCGGCACAACTAGCATTCTTAAGGGACTCGCCTAAATCGGAAGAATCAGCCTGATCTGCAAGCTTATACTTTGCCTGAAACTTAAGCTTGCCAAAGAACTTATTAAGCGTTTTGTGTTGGGCTTCAATCTTTTGCTCTGCCTCAATGTACTCATCAATCCCAGAAAAAGTGCTTGTATGCCTACCAGGTGTTGGTTCAACCTCGTAGCCAATACCAAGGCCAATACCACCATCCTTAAACCTAGAGTCGTGCATTGGAAGCTCTTGCCCATGAACATGCATGGCTGCAAACCCACTCTGAGGAAGGTTAAGGTTTATAAGAGCCTGCTTTAGTCCATCCTTTAATTTGCTTCCAAACCCTGTGTTACTAACCATTTGCTCAACAAGTTGAACCAGCGCTTTGGCGTTTCCCCAGGTTAGCTCAAGTCCGCCTGTAATCTCCTTGGTGAGGTATCCTCTATCGTAAGCCTCAAAAGCCCAGTTTACTGTGGTTGCACAGCTAATTGTATCAATACCTGCCCTATTACACAGCTCATTCACCACAAATATGCTCTCCATATCATCGTTAAGCAGCTGAGCGCCAAAGCCACAAAGGGTTTCATACTCGGGTCGATGGGTCTCCTTAAGCAAATCCTTGCCAGGGATATGACACAAACCGCCGCAACCAAACGGGCACCCGTAGCAGGCATACTTTCCAACCTCAAACTTAGTTACCTCAAAGGCATTAATCTTGTTTGACATCTCGGGAGGAAAATCCTCGGAGCCTACGCCCTGCCAGTTCTTAACAGGTGAATCGCCGCTTTGAGCCGAATCGGTAAGAGTTCCTGCTGTTCCACAGTTCTTCATCACCTTCCCAAAATCATTCAGATTCTCAACCAAATCAACTAACAGCTTTGATGTGCTTTGCCACACAGCATCGGCGTTGTGAACGTTAACCTCAACCGTACCCATGGCACAAACGGCCTTTAGATTTTTGGAACCCATAAGAGCACCAAATCCGCTACGACCGGCCAAGCGCCCCTTGGCGTTAACCACTCCAGATATAAGCGACAGGTTCTCTCCTCCTGAGCCTATTGCTACAACCTTACACTCATCTCCATAAACCTGTTTTAAGTACGCTTCCGTTTCAACAGCATCCTTAACACCCCATAACTCCATTGCCGAATTAAAGGTAACGCCCTCATTGTTTATGTACACATAAACGGGTTCTTTAGCCTTTCCTGTAAAGTAAAAACCATCGTAGCCGCTAGACTTAATGGCTGGAGCAAAATCGCCACCGCAGTTAGCATCGCCCCAGGTACCTGTTAACGGGCTTCGGCCTGCAATCATCCAACGACCATTAAATGCAGCCCGTCCATTGGTTAGCAATCCGCTGGTAATGGCCATAATATTATCGGGATGCAAATGGGGTAACCTTGCAGGTTGATTCTCGAATATGATTTTTGAAGCCATACCATATCCGCCCAAGAACTTCTTGTAATCGGATTCTGGTAATACCTGCTCACGAATGGATTGCGTTGATAAATCAATCCACAATATTTTTCCGTTATGTCCATTCTTACTCATAGTATCTCATTTTTTAAGGTACACAAAACAGCTTAGGGCTAATCAATCCAAACGGTAGTAAAGTTATCGGTCATGCTAACCAAGTGCCATCCGTTGTTGTTGAGTGAATCCAGCCAGCCCTTTACTTCGGGGCCATGGTATGGTGGATAGGCATACTCCCTATCAGGGTCGTCGTGGTTAAGCATCATGCTCATATTAGGATACTTGCTTGTTGATGCAAGATGAAACATACCAAAATCGCCAGTAGTATTCCCAAAGGCAAGCACAGGCGTTTTCCCAATGTATGAGTATATGTTTAGCGCCTTATTGAACCCATCGTTTTTGGGTGGGAAAATCGCCTTTTTGAGTTCAAATGCAGTACCGCCCTCTGCGTTAAAGTTTGGGTACATAGCCATTCTTGTTCCTATAAGGTGATTCCGGTTAAAACCAATCACCTCTGGGCAAATGCTCCAAAGCAGCCCCTGATTTGAGCCAGACACAACATAAACGGTGAACTTATTGCTGACTAGGTAGTTTAGCAGCTCCATCATGGGTTTGTAGAATAGCTTTGCTAGGGGCTTTCCAAACTTAGGATCGGTTGTGCTGTTTAGGTAGCTATTGCAATACTCAACGTAAACCTCGTTACTTGTGCCCTCAAAAGCCTTTAGCACCATAGAGTCAATGTAAGGCCCCCAATGGTTTAGCACAGCGGTATCAAACGGATTTGCCAAAAGTTGCTCTGCATACCTATACTCGGGATACTGAAGCAAGGATGGGTTCTCCTTCGATTTTTCATTCAATCCGGCAACTGCAACATACATCTCAAACCAGAGAGGCGCTTCGCAGGCAAGGGTACCATCCAAATCGAAAACAGCAATACGATCCTCAACAGGGATTGTTTGGGCATCAACCTCAACAAAACGGATTATTGATTCTTTTAGCTCGCTGCTGGTCCATGATTTTAGTGGCTCTGGTTGCTTTACGGTGCACGATACCATAACTCCTATCAATAGGAATAAAAAGTGTTTGGGTTTCATAATTTTTTAAAGTTTTGGGTGAGAAAAGGGGTGCAAGTTGCTTTGCACCCCCTTTATTAATGCTATTCTAAATCAACAGGTCTGCTTACATAGTTCTCCATATGCGATAGCGGAAGGGTTATAAAGGGAGCATTCCATCCGCCAACACGAACAACTATATCGGAATACTTAAGAAGTTCATTGGCAACCTCTCTGTTTCCCGATTCTGTTGCCTCTTTGGCTAAATCGTAAATCTTTTGGTAGGAATCGGAAGCAATGGTAACGGTTAGCATTCCCCCTTTTTCCTTTACAAAAAGCTTAAGAAGATCGGCTAGGTTCTCGTCCTCCTTAACGCAAACATCGGTAATAACACCCCCGGCATATCTATCCAAACCTAGCTTTGCAAACGATGCTAGTAGAGAGGAAACAGGCCTATGTAGAGTTCCCGTTGTAGGTGTAAAGTTGGGTGCTAGTGGAGCTCCAAATGCCCTACCCGCCGATGCTGCATTACCGGCACCTTGCCAGTTGTACTGCTCAAAGGTTCCAAGACCAGCTGTAAACTTTAGCTCAAAGTCGGGAATCTCGTACTGCATGGATTTACCATAGTACCCACTAATTGCGCGTAGCGCCCAAACGCTCTTATCCTCATCGCCCTCCTTATTAATGAACACCTTTTCGGCAAGTTGCTTTGATTTGGATACTGCACTATAAATTTCATCAGTAAGGAATTGTGCAATAGGTTCTACCTCGTTGCTATTTACCCATTGCGGACTATTGGTATTGATATCAACCTTAATATCGTTATATAGCTTTTGGGTTTTATCGTCGCCCTTGTTTGGAGCTTTGTAATTGTACTTAAAAGCATTGGCCACATCGGTAATGCTGTACTTCTTTTTATCGTAAACCCAAGTTTTTATGGCAGCAATGGTGTTTACCATGTCGGGAACACCCCCCACAATGGTTCCGCCAATATTATACTGCGCTCCACCCCACGATTTGTCCTTTCCTCGCTCCAAGCAAGTACCAAACAGAGCGGAAACCAGAGGCGTTGGAACAACAAACTCGGTGGTCATATAGTACAAGCACATGGCAAATGCCGACTGATCTATAAAAAACTGCAACTGCTTTGATATAGCATTCTTAAACTCATCATAAGTAGAGGGAACACCAGTGTCGATGCTTAGCTTTTGCCCGCGGAGCAGCTCTGAATTTGGATTTAATGCAGCGCCCCTATTCATTGCACACTCCAGAACGGTTAAGCCATTAATCATACCAAAGGTCCACTCGCTAACGCCATTCAAAATGGGCTCCCAGCAACCATCAACACAGTAGTCGTTGGCCAAGCGCTGGTACTCCGCTAACCTTACCTTATCTGTTTCTTTGCCCGCTAAAGCATTGTACATAGCAGGAATCATAACGTCATCGTTAAGAATTGCAGGTAAGTTTTTTGTTTCCTTAAGCGAACGCGCAACCTCATCAACCAATCGCCGAGGGCTTTGGCTATGCAACCTAACGTATATACCTGGAGTGGAAAGGTTAATCCCTCTAAACGCATCAAGGATAAGGTATGTACACTCGTTGGTAGCATCGTTACCATCGGGAGTTTTACCACCAATAATAATATTCTGCAAAAAGTTGTTAAGCCCAGCTCTTTGGTCTAAATAGTAGGGATGAATTCCTAGAGCCGCATTGTAATCCATGTGATCCTGCTCTACAAGATACTCTGTGGTAAAGTTAAGGCGGCTTGCTGCTTTAATAATAAAGTTTTGGAATAGCTCAAGGGCAAACTCCTTGTTTGGCTCCTTCTCTAGGTATGGGTTTAGCACCTGATCTAACCGCCCTAGCGACATAAAGTCCATTGTTGAGTGCAAGCAGCAATGCATTAGCCAGATGCTATGCATTGCCTCATAAAAAGTATCGGCAGGATGCTCAGGAACCTTTTTACATATGCGGCTAATTTCCAGCAGCTCGGCTTTCCGTTTTGCATCGGTACATGCATAAGCCATGTCCTTTGCCAGCTGGGAGAACCTATGCGAGTAATCAATAACCGCATGGCAAGAGATAATTACAGATCTATAAAATGCATTAACATCATAGGCATCCTTAATGCTCATTTTAAGCATTTTGGGGGCGAGCTTACTCTCGGCAAATCTTATTATTTCGCGCAATCCACCCTTTAACAGTTTTTCGTAATTAATGGAGTTGTGCCCAAGAAGCGCCATTTCCGTTTTATTGGTAACCGATCCAATGCGTAGTTCATCTTCGGTTAGATAGGTAGGAAAAACCTTTCCTAGCCCATTGGAGCCCATCGGGATATTACCTGCCAGTAAATCGCCATTGGCAATTTGGAAGCAATTGGTATTGCCTGTCACACTGGTGTCGCATAGCGCCTCAAGCATTGCCTTAATGGCGTACGCCCTACGCACCACTACGTGCTCATTAGGATAAGTTTCACCAATGTTAGGAAGTTTTTGTTTATCAACCCACTCAATAGATCTATTGGAGGAACCTTTTCTCTTTAGCTCCAATCGTAGTTGGGCTATTCTTTCTGTTAGTACATTTTCCATTGCTTGTGTAATTTGGCTGTTTATAATAAAGGCTATGTGAAAATTCTATTTGCATTTTGATAAGCAGCTTCTGACTGCTCCTTGTTGTATGTAACCAAGGGTGTTAACCCAAGGGCTCTATAGTAATGGTTGCTTTCGGGATTATGGGGCAATAGTTCTATTGTATCTATGTAAAACTCTTTAGTTAATAACCTTACCTGTTCTAGATACTCCATACTGTCAGTCACATTGGGAATAATGGGAATACGCGCAATTATGCTAGAGCCACCAGCATGCCGAACTGTTTCAAGGAACCTACGTACTACCACCTCCATAGCAGGAACAATTCCGTTACTATAACCCTGTAACAGCCTAAAGCCTACCAACCAGCAATCCACGTAAGGAAGCAACGGCTCCAAGTTTAAAGTATCCACAACACCAGATGTTTCTATGGCCACATGGTAGCCATTAGCCTTACAGAGTCTTGCCAACTCTGCTAACGCTTTGGATTGAAGCAGTGGCTCCCCGCCACTAAAGGTTATTCCCCCATTATTTTGCAGAAGCTTAAGCTGCGGCTCTAACTCACGAAAAAGTTGAGTAACCTCAACCTCTCTTGTTGGCAGGTATAGCGCTCCCGCTTTGTGTACCGATGAAACAGGACAAGCATCAATGCAACTGCCACATTTTACGCATAAGGCATGCACTACCGAATGGATTCCATTAGCGAAATGGTGAACCCCTTGCTTGCATACCACAGCACAACGCTCGCACTGCGTACACAAATTGGGAAAGAATAGCAATGGGGAACTGGCAACCTGTGAATGAGGGGAGTGGCACCAACTACAGGATAGGTTACATCCTTGCAGAAAAACAACGACTCTATTGCCTGGTCCATCATACTTTGATGCCCATGTAATGTTGAAATACCTTATTGAATTCAATTATTGAATTTTTTTGATGATGCTATATTTTCTTACCTAAAGGTACCCTGCAATGAAATGCTGATCAAGTTTTTTTCTATAGTATCTAAACAAAAAAAGATGCCACATGGCACCCTCTTTATTCACTTCATTGCTATTGTATAATAATAACCCTATCCTATTAAAAGCTTGCCACCCAACCAATATGTACCCGTGCATCGCGGAGCTTATAGGTTTGGCCTAGTCCGTTACCAAGAGCGAAGCTTACCTTTAGAATACCCGAACCTGCAACTAGGTTTAGCCCAAAGCCAACGCCATTTACTGTTACATCGGAAAAATCGCTTTGCGAAATGGTTCTTAGCAAGGCCATATCGGCAAAAGTAAAAACACCAATTACAGGAACAGGTCGATAGTGCACCTCGATACCTGCCATTGCAATGGCCGATACGGGAATTGCACCCTGATCGAAGCCGCGAATAGACCCCTCGCCACCAACTAGGTAAAGCTCATTTTGCTGGTAGCTTTTGCTATCACCTTTTTGCAACAGAAGCTGCTTATAGCCGCCAAATCCCTTAAGCACAATTCGTTCTCGTAGCAATGGTACCAGCGCCTCAGCATTTAGCTCTGGCTCAAATAGCGTGGTGCGGGAAGGCGATTGCTCAGCATCAACCCTACGCATACCCGCCTTTGCCGAAAGGTTAACCATAAGGCCTCGGGATGGTAGCAAATCATTTCCTCGGCTATCAATCTGGTAATAAACACCATACAAACTTGTTGTATAGCCATTTAGGGTTGATGTAACCTGCTTTTGCAGCACTATGGATTTACGCATATCTACCCCAACGGAAAACTGGCTAAACCCATTTATGTAGAAATTGGCTTTTAGCACAGGGTTTATATTCATATAGGTGCTGTCGCGGCGGTAAAGGGAAAAACGCCCATCCAAACCAAACTGCCAACCACGAATGTATGGAAGAACGGCATTTAAGTCCAGCCGTTGGGCTCCTCCGCCAGGAGCCTGCCAAACCAGAGCCAGCGTTTCGCCCCTAGCCATTAGGTTTACCAATTTTAGGTTGATATCGCCAGTTAGCAGCAGCTTGCTAGTCTCAGGATCGACTTGAATACCCGCCACTCCGCTAAATCTGGATGCCCTACGCTTATTGATGTAAAGGTAAACCCTTGCGCTACGGGGAACAAACTCAACCTCTGGAGTACGAATAACGGTTGCCCATGGTAATGTTTTAAGTAGAGCCTCGGCATTACGTACACTCTGCTCAGAGTAGGCAAACCCATTTCTAATACGAAGAAAAGCCGCAAGATACGAACGCCTTACTCGCACATTCCCCTTAACAACAAGAGTATCAAAGGTGATGTATGGGCCCTTGCTAACCCTTAGTGATCCATTTACTCCGCTGCCATTTAGCTGTACACTATCGAACCAAACTTTACCAAAGGGATAGCCGCTATTCTCCAAATGGCCAATAATGCGCTCCACTCCCTTTTGTAATCCCAACGGGGAGATTACCTGATTGTGCAAGTGGCGTAAACCGGAACGGCTTTGCCTGCTTAGCAGCTCTACCTCTGGTGTTATGCTCACACTCCCCCATTTGTACTTCTCGCTTAGCGCGCCATACAATGTGTATGATTGCTGCACGCTAACAGAATCAACAGTTGCCGCTAAGTACCCCATTGAAAAGATGTGGGTAAGGGTGTATTCCATTGCAGCTTGCTTGGCTTGCACAGAGTCGGTAAGCAGTGCCCTAGGTACTTTAACCCGAAACTTCTGGGGTGCATCGGTTGCAATAAAACGCACCTGCTGCCCATACGCGTTAAGCGTTATAACACACAGCATTAACGCTGCAATAAAACACCTTACACTTACAGATTGCATCGGCTTTCTTGTGGAATTAGCTTTGATAAAGATTACTAATAAACGCCATATGTACAAAAAAAGTACGGAGCAACACCATAGCGCTGCTCCGTATTTTATATGGATATTCCTAATTAGCCTTATAGTTGCTTTGAGTAGCAACCAAAGGCAATATACTAATCGTTATTCATAAAGCCCTGCTGCTTTAGCACATCAAGCAGAACCTTAGAAAAGGCAACGTTATCCTTTTTGGTGTACCGGTTATCGGTAAAAATTTGCGCAAGCGTCTCCTTTTTGTTCTCCTCAATTAGCTTTTGGGTTAATGGAAGTGCCTCCTTTGCTGCGTAAATTCTATCTATATCGCCAGTAGAGTAGTCCTGGTACACATCGCGATGCACAATTCCAGCAAGGGGAAGCCTATCGGTTAGCTCTGGGTGCTCATCTGGATGCCCTAGAATTACAGTAGTAACAGGAACTACACCCTTGGGAAGCTTAAGTACATCAATAATTTTATTGGCAGTATATGTGGTAGTGCCAAGGTAGCAAATACCCAAGCCCTTATCCTCGGCGGCAATGCAAACATTTTGGGCGGCAAGAAGCGCATCAATTGCTGCGGTAAAAAACGAAAGGAAGTTATCGTATCCAGGTTCAGCATTACGAAGCTTACACCACTTGTTAAAACGGTTAAAATCGGCGCAAAAAGTAAGTACCACAGGGGCTTGCTTAACCATTGGCTGATTAAAATGGCATGGAGCTAGCTGCTCCTTAATTTGCTGATCGGTTGTAACAACAATACTGTAAACCTGCATGTTACCCGTAGTGGAAGCGCGTGTTCCCGCTAAAAGGATTTCGTTTAGTAATGATTCCTCAATTGGGGTTGACTTGTACTTACGAATAGAGCGATGATTCATTATAGCTTTCATGCTGAAGATATTTAGTGTGTTTGTTTGCTTAACGGGTTACTACCACTCGGTTTGTAAAGCGGAAAACCAATTAGCAAAGAAAAATCATTTTTGTAACCGACACTAGATCAGCGGTGTGTTATTGAACATGAAAAAAAATGCTTATAAAGGAATGCCCTATTTGAAGGGGATTCTGCACTAAAATTGTAGTTGTTGTGCAAAAGATTGCCCATAACTATTCTCCTACTGAAAGAAAAAAGCCCAGCAAATTATGCTGGGCTCAGTACTCTGTAGGCAGTATTACTACTTTACTTGTAAATCCTTTTCTATAAGATAGCTGTTCCTATCGGCCGAGGAGCGCGAAACCAGCTCACCCAAGAACCCTGCAAGAAACAGCTGCATTCCCATTAGCGCCATTACAAGCGCAATGTAAAACAGCGGTTGGTCGGTTACCTCCCTAAATTTTAGGTGATTGGCTATGGAGTATATCTTTGAGCCCACTAGCCACATAGCTATAAACCCACCAGCCAAAAACATTAGCGTACCTAGCGCACCAAAAAAGTGCATAGGTTTTTTACCAAACTTCGAAACAAAAAGCACGGTCATTAGATCGAGAAAGCCCTTAATAAAGCGCTCCCAACCAAATTTAGACACACCGTACTTGCGTTCCTGATGCTGAACCACCTTCTCGCCAATGCGCTTAAATCCGGCCTGTTTAGCAATAACAGGAATGTAACGATGCATCTCGCCGTACACCTCAATACTCTTGGTTACCTCGCAACGATAAGCCTTTAGACCACAGTTAAAGTCGTGTAGCTTAATCCCAGTAAAGAACCTTACTGTTCTGTTATACAACTTGCTAGGTAGTCGTTTCGAAAGCGGATCGTAACGCTTACGCTTCCAGCCAGAAACAAGGTCGAACCTTTCCTGAGTAATCATTCGGTAAAGTTCAGGTATCTCGTCGGGGCTGTCCTGTAGGTCGGCATCCATGGTAATAACCACCTTGCCTTGCGTTACCTGAAAAGCGGAGTGTAATGCTGCCGATTTGCCGTAGTTGCGCCTAAACTTAAGCCCATGTATAAACGGGCGCGTTGCAGCTAACGACTCAATAACTTGCCAGCTAGTGTCGTTACTACCGTCATCAACCATTATCACCTCAAAGGAGTAATGGTTCTCTGCCATCACCCGTTCAATCCATGCAATAAGTTCGGGGAGCGACTCCTCCTCGTTATACAAAGGAACAACTACTGATATATCCATATGAAATAACTATTCTTCTTTTGTTTCGGTAGTACCAAGAAACATTGGCTCGTTCTTCTTAACAAAAATTGAGGTTATTAGGGCAAAAATTGTACCCCATAGAACAAATCCAAAAACAGTTGACAGCATTAGCATTAAAGGAGTGGTGAATCCTTTTGCTAACTCAAGTGTTGACTCAACTTGATCTTCGCTCATTCCCATTTCCAAATAGGTTTCCTCCATTATAGCGTATATCTTATCCATATAGCCTGGATCGATAACTGCGGTCAATAGGTAGAAATAAACTCCGTAAATGATTGAAGCGAAAAGAGCAACAAGAACGCCAGTTCCAAGAGCCTTACCATAGCTTATATAGCCACCAAGCTCATCGTCACGAAATTTCTTTTGTCCATAAAAAATGCCACCAATAATAAGTACGTAGTTGAGAATACCTACCCATGTAGGAGGTTTGTATATGCCAAGAATATAAAGCACAACACTAAAAACAATTAGCGCAAGACCTAGGATAAGTCCCGATGTCATAGCACCTTTAACAAGGCTGTTTGATTTTGGTTCCATAATAATTGCGTTAAGGTTAATATTTGAGGGTAACAAAGATATGAGAAAATAAGAAAAAAGTTCCCGAAATGTTTGCACTCTTTTCATTTGTTACTACTTTTGCAGCGGGTAAGTCTTGTACGACCAGCTCCTACAGAATCCCCCCAGGACCGGAAGGTAGCAAGGGTATGTGGTTGTAGCGGTGCGATACAAGTAGCTTACCCACTTTTTTTAAGCATACTCCAGATTTTAATATACAGAAAAAGAGCCGTTAGCAATTGCTGACGGCTCTTTTTGTTTTCTATTACCCTGTTTGTTTCCTGTACTATTTAGTGCTACTCATCGTTTTTTGATGCTAACGCTTCAATCTGCTCACTAATACCCTGTATATTGTCGGGGTGAAACCATGCAATTTGCGTATCGCGAGCCCACCATGTTAGCTGGCGCTTGGCATAACGGCGGGAGTTGCGCTTAATAAGCTCAATGGCAGCTTGGAGGCTAATGGTTCCATCAAAGTAATCGAACAGCTCGCGGTAACCCACCGTGTTTAGTGAGTTGAGGTTACGCAAGTGGAGCAAAGAACGGGCCTCTTCAACCAGCCCTTCGGCAACCATCATATCCACACGCATATTTATACGCTGGTAAAGCTCTTCGCGCGGACGAGTGAGCCCAATTTTTATAATAGTAAATGGTCGAGCCTTTTGCTGACGGGTTAAGAAGGAGCTGTATGGTTTCCCTGTTTGTAGGGTAACCTCAAGCCCTTTAAGAATGCGTTGAGGGTTCTTTAAATCTACCTGATTATAGTAAACAGGATCGAGCATTTTAAGCTGCATCCTTATGCTATCCAAGCCCTCACGTTCTAGTCGTTGGGTTAGCTCTTCCCTCAGTGCTAGGTCGGGTGCAGGAAAATCATCAATACCATTACAAACAGCATCAATGTATAGCATTGATCCACCTGTAAGGATGGCAAAATCTGTTTTGGGAAATACCTCCGATTCCAGTAAGGTAAGCGCATCTGTCTCATATGAGCCACAGCTATACTCTTCTGTAGCCGATTTATGCCCAACAAAGTAATGCTTGGCCTGGGCCAGCTGCGCAGGAGTTGGTGCAGCGGTACCAATCTGCATCTCGCGAAAGAATTGCCTTGAATCAGCTGAAATTATGGGTGCACCAAATCTTTTTGAGAGGCTTAGGCTTAAATCCGTTTTACCCACTCCCGTTGGCCCCAAAAGAACAATTAAACACTTTGCCACAAAAAATAATGTATGATTTTGCGCAAAGGTAGCTTATTCGTAGCGAAGTGCCTCTATGGGATCTAAACGCGATGCTTTAACTGCGGGGATATATCCCGATGCAAGTCCTACCACAAAGCAAACTAATAGGCCAACAAACATCCATACCCAAGGCACATAAAATGGGCTACTTGTTATTAAGGAAACTACATTCCCCATGAACATGCCAAGTATAATCCCTAAAATCCCTCCAAACTGGCATATAACAATGGCCTCAAAAAGAAACTGTTGCTTAATTAAGGACGCTTTTGCTCCTATTGCCTTACGGGTTCCTATTTCACGAGTGCGCTCGGCAACTGCAACAAGCATAATATTCATCAAACCTATAGCTGCCCCCAATAGCGTAATAACACCTATAATAGTCGCCGCATAGGTAACATCACTCAAATTTTCAATTAGCATCTCGGCAAGGCTATCGCTTCGCTCTATGTTAAAGTCGGACTCATCGGTAGCGCTAAGCCGCCGTACAATACGAAAAACACCCTCGGCTTCGGCTGTTGAATGATCAAGCAACTTAATATCGTTGGGCTTAACATAAATGCTATAGTTCATATTTGGGCGTGCAAAGTAAACCGTAACGTTAGATACAGGAATGTAAACCGACCTGTCGGTTCCTCCACCAAAAGCAGAGCCCTTACTTTTTAAAGTTCCTATAACTCTATACTTTCCTCCACCAACACTAATGTATTTATCTATAGGATCTACATTTTTACCAAATAGCTTTTTAACCAAATCCTGACCTATAAGTGCAACCGCACGTCCAGCCTCAATCTCCGTATTGGAGAATAGGCGCCCCTTTTCAATCTCCTCACCTGCTGTAGAGAGATAATCCTCATCTACTCCATAAACGGTAATGTTTGGATTGGTTTTATTAAATTGGTACTTAACAGTAGCACCACCAGTGGCATATGTCCAAACCGAAACAGTAGCAGGAAATTCAAAGTTCTCCTTAAAATCCTGTGCCTGCTGAAACGAGATTTCACTATGGTTCTTTGTACGGTAACGTTTACCTGGCATGTGTACACGCATTCCCCTACTTGTTATAGTAAAGGTATTAGCCCCCATCATAGAAAACGAGTTGTTAATGCTCCCTTTAATGGATTCAATTGCCGTTAAAATCCCAACTAATGCCATAATACCAAAGGCAATAATCAAAATAGTGAGAATTGTACGTAAGGGATTGGAACGAATTGCGTTTAACGATATCTTAAAGTTTTCGCGGAGTAGGGCACCATACTTCATAACCATGCTATTTAACTGATTCCAAAGTTAACAGAATCTTTCATTTGGAAGCATACTAGCTATACCGAGGGCATTTTTTTAACAGCATTTAACGTGGAGGAGACGTGAGGCGTGAAAGGTGAGACGTGAAAGGTGAGACGTGAAAGGTGAAAGGTTAAAGGTTAAAGGCATTAAACGTTAGACATTAGATTATAGACACTAAACAATTTATCTGGATCTTAGATGTGACTAGACACTAAACACTATTTTCCTACCTTTGCGCTAAATAACATGTAAATGCAACTCACGGAACGAATTGAGGCTCTAGTAAAATTAGGAACCTGCATGGTTGATGCTGCTAATGGCAATGGAAACAGCGCTATAGTAGCAGCAATTAGCTCTGCACAACAGCAAAATCCATGGTTCGACCCAAGTAGCGTAAAGCACTCGCTTAAATCCATTGGGGCAGAATGGCTTACTCCACATGCCCTTAACACTTGGATTAGCGGCTACCCTCAAGGGTTCTTCAATCCCTCTACGCCCAAAAGTGTTGGAACTATTATGGCAGGCAACGTTCCCCTTGTTGGTTTTCAGGATTTGCTTTGTGTAATTGCAACGGGCAATAGGTTTGTAGGTAAAAACTCATCAAAGGATGGAGGAATACTACAGGCTGTAACCAGCACTCTAATTGAGATTGAGCCTCGCTTTGCAGAGCAAATAGCCTATACCGAGACCCTACAAGGCCAGTTTGATTGTATCATAGCCACAGGTAGCAATAACACCGCGCGTTACTTTGAATATCACTACAGAGATATCCCCTCTATAATTAGGCACAACCGCAATAGCGTTGCAGTGGTTACTGGTGCTGAAACCGAGTGGGAGCAAATGGCTCTTGCCAGCGATATATTTACATACTACGGATTGGGATGTAGAAACGTATCTGCCCTTATTGTCCCCAAGGGGTATAGCGTTGAGGAACTTCTTAGCAAATTTGCCCACTGGAAACATGTAGAGAGCAACACAAAATACTCCAATAACTACCGTTACAATAAGGCTCTACTAAAAATGAATGGGGTAAACTTTACCGATAATGGATTTCTGCTAGCAAAGAAGGATTTTGCCATTAGCTCACCCGTTTCGGTGATAAACTACTGGCACTACAATAGCATGGATGAGGTTAATGAGTTCATTGCACTAAACAGTGGCAGTATTCAGTGCGTAGTTGCCAGCTCCAGCAACCTGCCAAATGCTGTTCCCTTTGGATATGCCCAAACCCCAACCCTTATGGACTATCCCGATAATATTGATATCATAGACTTTATAAACAAGTAGATTATGCACCGCAAGCTCATCCTTTTAACCTGCCTTATCTCTATAACCGCTAGCAACGCGTTTCTTTACGCTCAAAGCAAGGTTATAGTTAACGTACCAAGTGCCCAAACCGAGAGCGCATACATATGGGAAAACATCTCCAGCATTGGGTTCTTTGATAGGAATGGCTACAAGGTATCGTGGCCAACGCATAGTAAGGTTGAGCAAATGAAGCAGCTGGCTAGAAACGGCTCCCTAGGCTTCTCCTATAAGGACACGCTAACCCAGCTAATGATTGACTCCATTTACAATGGAATTGATTACATGAAAGGCTTCCAGCAAATTGCTGCCGATACCGCAACCTTAGCCATCGCAATAAGTAGACTCGATAGCCTAAAGCAGCACTGGGATTTTTACACGCCTACGCAGTACAACGTAAACCTAACCCTTTACGGTCCGGGTGGTAGCTACAACCCACAAAGCGGAACCATACTAATCCAAACCTACCCCAACGGAGGATTCAAGGGAAACAGCAATCCAACCTACACAATAATCCACGAGATTGTGCATATTGGCATTGAGGAGGCCATTGTTACCCGATATAAGCTATCGCACACCCAGAAGGAGCGCTTGGTTGATATCATCACCAAAACTCTTTTTGCTGATTTACTCCCCAATTACCAACTGCAATCCTTTGGCGATAGCACCATAGACCCATTTGTTGCTAACAAAATCGATATACAGAATCTCCCAAACAGAATGGAACAATACAAGAATCCAACCGAGCAGAATAATTTGTAAAAAAAGAACACTATTTTGTGTAAAGAATCTTTTCTGGTATAAATGCAAACCGTAATTTGCAGTCGAATAAAAGGGCAATACGCGTCATTCGCTAGCAATTTATTATCAACGACTTAACAAAAAGGAACACATTCAGCTATTATGATATACAAGTTCAGAATGATTACAGGGGACGAGAAAGCGTTCCTAAGAGACTACGAGATTAAGGCAACCGACACGTTTCAGGATTTTCATGAGGCCATTCAGGAGGATCTTGGGTATGATCCCTCGCAGCTGGCATCGTTCTTTTTAACCGATGAACAGTGGAATAAGGGACTTGAGCTTACCCTTATTGATATGCAGAACGATGGTGGCCCAGCCGCAATTCCTATGGATTCTGTTACGCTACAAGATTTACTAAAGGACAGGAAGGATAGGCTACTCTACGTGTACGATATTTTTGCTGAGAAGGCGTTCTTTATTGAGCTACTTGATATTCTTGACCAGAAACCTGGAAGAGAGTATCCATACTGTGCTGCATCGGTTGGCGAGGCTCCAGAGCAATCGTCACTTGACGACTTAGGTCTTAACGACCTTGATTCCATTGAGGATGACGATAGCGAATTCAACGAAATATTTGATGATATTGATGGCTTTGATGCAGATGAGCTGGGTTTTGACGAGACCTACGAGGAGTAGCACAAAATCATTAAAGCATAAAAAAACGTGAGGCTAATTACCTCACGTTTTTTTATTTTAAGCGATGTATGATGTTCTAGAAAAGTTTCTGAACCAAGTCAACAACGCGGCAAGAGTAACCCCACTCGTTATCGTACCAAGAAAGTACTTTAACCATGTTACCCATTACCATTGTGCTATCAGCATCGAAAATTGAGCTGTGGCTGTTGTGAATAACGTCAACAGACACAATAGGATCTTCGCAGAACTCAAGAACACCCTTCATTGGGCCTTCGGCAGCAAGTTTCATTGCGGCGTTAACCTCTTCCTTAGTTACCTCTTTCTTAAGAATAGCAACAAAGTCAACTAGAGAACCAGTTGGGGTTGGTACGCGAACAGCAAGACCATCTAGCTTACCTTTTAGCTCAGGAATAACTTTTCCTACAGCCTTAGCAGCACCAGTGGTAGTTGGAATTTGAGAGACAGCCGCAGAGCGAGCACGACGAAGGTCGCTGTGTGGAGCATCAAGAATGCGCTGGTCGTTGGTGTACGAGTGGATAGTGTTCATAAATCCACGCTCAACACCAAAAGCATCGTTAAGAACCTTAACTACAGGAGCTAGACAGTTGGTGGTACAAGAAGCGTTAGAAACACACTTGTCCTCTGGCTTAAGGTCGTTATCGTTAACACCAAGAACAATCATGCGGTCAATCTCATCCTTTGCAGGAACGGTAAGAACAACTTTCTTAGCGCCATTCTTAAGGTGATCACCGTATCCACCCTTTTCGCTCTCGCGCTTGGTGAAAATACCGGTTGACTCCACAACTACATCGGGATTCTCAATCCACTTAATAGCAAGTGGCGACTTCTCTGCATGTACCCTGTATTTCTTACCATTAACAATAATTCCTTCGGCATCAAAGCTAACCTCGCCATTGAAACGACCCTGAGTAGAGTCATACTTCAATAGATGAGCAAGGGTTTTAGTATCGGTTAAGTCGTTAATTCCAATAATCTCAATCTCTGGACGTTCCAGAGCAATCTTAAACACATTTCGGCCAATCCTACCGAATCCATTAATAGCTACTTTAATCTTTGCCATAGCTTTGTCTGTTTATTATTATTTACTCATTTATCAACGTCAAAATTACGAAAAATTAAAAACATGCTACATAGCACTGTTCACTAACTAACAAATTTCTATGCAATCGGTTGAGAAAGGGGGTGACCGTGAAACGTGAAACGTTAAAAGTGAAACGTTAAAAAGCTTGTCTCCTCGCCTGAGGTCAGCTTGTCTCGGCTATGACGAGAAGGCAAGCAGCCCTTAGGCGAGATTAAAAGTTAAAGGATTAAGATTAGAGATTAGACGTTAGATGTTAGACAACGAAAAGGCTATACACTAACACTAAACACAAAACTAAACACCAAACACCTCTCACCTGACCTATTCTATTTGCCTCAAATCATCTGGGGTATTTATATTGCTAAGGCTTTGCAATACGTCTGGCGTACTTGGAAAACTAAAATAACGTGTGTTGCACTGGCTAAATATTGAACGTATGGATTTTGAGCCATCTCCTTGTAGCGTTTGCTCAATCAGCAGCTTAATATTAGTACTGTAGATTGCGAACAGGGGTTCGATGTTATCGTTAATTTTTGGGACGAGAATATCGGAAGGGTTAGATGTAAACTCCTCGCAAAGCGATTTGGCCATATGGGCGCTAGCAAAGGGCATATCGCACGAAACGGCAAAAATAGAACTGCCCTTACAGCTGCTCAACGCAGCATGTATTCCTCCTAGCGGGCCAGAGTTGGGAATGATATCGGGATAAACACTATGGGCTAACGCCTCAAAATCGGCTGGGGTGTTAGATATTACTATAGTCTCACCAAACAAACCCGATAGGTTACCAATTATATGTTCAATAAAGGTTTTCCCGTGTAGCTGAAGCAATGCCTTGTTTGTACCACCCATGCGCTGGGCTTTTCCGCCAGCCATTACTGCAAGGGTTATGTTTGGGTATGGAGGCATAGAACGTGAAAGGTGAAACGTTAAACGTTAAATATTAAACGAGAATAGGTATGCCATTGCTAGAATCTGAAATTTAGAATAAGGCGAAAAGTGAAACGATTTGGCCATTCGTTGGATCATAAATCTTTAGTTTTAACCGTTTCACGTTTAACGATTCACGCCTCACGATTCACCCATTTCTAATACACCAGCACTCCCTTCCCTTCGCGAACAATCTCTGGCTCGGAGCCAGTGCAATCAACAATGGTTGATGCAACGTTGTCGCCGTAACCGCCATCTATAACCAGATCAACAATATCCTGATAGCGCTCGTGAATAAGCTCAGGATCGGTGGTGTACTCCACAATGCCATCCTCATCCTTTATTGATGTGGTAAGAATTGGGTTACCAAGCATGGTTACAATCTCAATGGGGATACTATTATTGGGAACGCGGATACCCACTGTTTTACGCTTGGTGATAAAGTAATCGGGAACCTTATTGTAACCTGGCAGAATGAATGTGAATGGGCCTGGGAGGTTCTTCTTCATCAGCTTAAAGGTGGGGTTATCAACCTTTGCGTACTCTGCAATATTGCTTAAATCGGCACAGATAAAGGAGAACGAGGCATCTTTAGGTCTTATCCCTTTAATCTTGATAATCCGCTCCACTGCACGGGTGTTGGTAATATCGCACCCTAAACCGTAAACCGTATCGGTAGGGTAAATAATCACCCCGCCCTTACGTAGCACTTCAACAACCTTCTCTACCTCGCGGGGATTGGGATTTTCTTGGTACAACTTAATAAGCATGGCATGTAGGTTTAATGAAACGGGTTATCAAAATCAGCAAAAAAAGAAGAGGTGCCGAGGGCTATATCGTTCACATTCCGATAACCTCCGACACCTCAATAAAATCGACCTATTCCGAAATGGAACTATCCGTTTACCTTCTTGTAATCCTCTAGGAACTTAGCCAATCCGCTATCGGTTAGTGGGTGGTTAAGTAGGCCAACAATTGCGCTAAGTGGGCAGGTTGCTACATCGGCACCAACTTCTAGGCACTGAACAATGTGCATAGTGTGGCGGATTGATGCTGCAAGGACCTTAGTCTCGTACTCGTAGTAGTTGTAAACATCTACAATCTGACGGATTAGCTCAATACCATCGGTTGAGATATCATCAAGTCTACCAACAAAAGGAGAAACATAGGTTGCACCAGCTTTAGCTGCAAGAAGTGCTTGTCCTACAGAGAACACTAGGGTACAGTTGGTACGAATTTTATTGTCGGAAAAATACTTAATCGCTTTAATACCCTCCTTTGTGCAAGGAACCTTTACAACAATTTGTGGGTGAAGCGCTGCAAGCTCTTTGCCCTCACGAATCATTCCCTCGTACTCGGTAGAAATAACCTCTGCGCTCACATCGCCCTTAACAATGTTGCAAATATCAACGTAGTGCTGCTTAATGTTTGCCTCACCCTTAATGCCTTCCTTAGCCATTAGCGAAGGGTTGGTGGTAACGCCATCAAGAACGCCTAGGTCGTTGGCTTCTTTAATCTGCTCAAGGTTTGCTGTGTCGATAAAGAACTTCATTTTCTTGTAGTTTAGATATGTTCAAAAATACGGTACTCTCTGGTATTGTGAGTATTACTGCCATTCATTTTTGGCGATGCATACAATGCAGTGCTACAACTAAATGACTGACAAAGATAGGATTCAATTTTAAGATGAGGTGCGTTTTTGGCAATTTTGTTTAGATGCATCGCCATAAGGCATAAAAAAAGCGTAGCACAAGCTACGCTTTATATTGTAAGACCCAAGTAAGGGCAAAAGGCAAGCAGAAAAAGCGGCTAAGCTTCGTGCTGATTGTTGTCATCCTCATCGGGCGAACCAATGGCATCCTCTTGTGCTGGTGGCTCTGAGGTGATATTGCCAAACTTATCGACATAAGCAATCATATCGTCAAAGTTTCCGCCAGTGGAGTTCTCCTTGCGTTCCTCTTTTTTCTTTTGCTTCTCGATGCGCTTTTTGGCGCGTAGATCAGCTTTTTGCTTTTTAATATAGCGATTGTTTGGTCCTGCCATGACTGAATGTATTTAGTTAATAAAAGTATAGGCTTTGCCCGTTGCACCTGCACGACCTGTACGGCCAATACGGTGGATATAGCTATCCAAATCCTTAGGCTGCTGGTAATTAATAACGTGCGAAACGTTACTAATATCGAGCCCACGAGCCGCAACGTCGGTTGCAACCAAAACCTGTATTCTCTTTTTCTTAAACGAATCTAGCGCTTTTATTCGGTAGTTCTGCGATTTATCGCCATGAATCTCATCGGCTCTAATCCCAGCGCGCTTCAAATCCTTGCAGATGCGGCTAACCCAACGTTTGGTTTCGGCAAATACAAGTACTTTCTCAAAGCTCTCGTCGCGAACCATGTTAAGTAGCACATCCATTTTTGACTCCCCATCCTTAACGCGCACAATGTCCTGCTCAACTGTATCGGCACTTGCGCTACCAGAGTGAACGCGAACCTCGAATGGGTTATCAAGAATACGGCTAATAAACTGCTGCTGCCCCTTCTCCTCGGTTGCCGAGAATAGGATGGTTTGCTCGCGGTTTACCATGCCCTCTACAATACGCTCAATTTCGTGCTTAAAGCCCATATCTAGCAGCCTATCAAACTCATCTAGCACAAGTGTGCTGAACTTATTAAGGTTTAGCGCACGCTGGCGAACCATATCGGCTAAACGGCCTGGAGTGCCAATGATTACATGGCTAGGGCGACGAAGCGCTTGCAAATCGCGATAAACGCTAGTACCCCCTATTAGGCATACGCTTGAAAGGTTTACTCCTTTGGTTATGCTCTTAAACTCACTATCAATTTGCATGGCCAACTCGCGTGTTGGCGATACAATTAGTATCTGGAACATAGGCTTTTGCTGCAAAAGGTTATGGACAAGCGGAATTAAGAATGCGCCTGTTTTACCTGTACCTGTTTGAGCTAAACCTAGTACGTTGCGGCCATCAAGAATGGCATCAACGGTTTTATCCTGAATTTCGGTTGGGGTAACATACCCTTTAGATTCTAGATTCTTAATAATTAATGAATCTACTGGTAACTCGCTAATCGAACGAGTTGGTGCATACTTTACAGCAGTGGCTTCAACAGCCTTTTTCACAAAAGTATTTGGGTTAAGTAGCTTACCCTGAGCTTTTTTGTTGTTTGGATTACTCCTACGATTTGGACTCGATTGTCCATAAGAACGTTGACCTCTTAAACGAGGTGAACTAATGTTTCCCATTTATATATAATTGGTTAATGCCGCTGAAATAAACATTAACCGTGCATCTGTTCAAAGGGATAATGTTTCGTTGGCGAAAAAATCAGCGTAAACTAGTGAAGGTAGTTGAATGTCGGCAGGAAGGGTTGCCCCAGAAGCGATAAACTAACTATAACAGATCTAACTCATGCTAAATATCGGTGCAAAGGAAGGTATAATAATTGACATATCCTAATTTGTTGATTAAACCGCAATAAACCTAACCGTTGTGGCCTTAAACGAAACCCACACAACAGTACCTGTTGTTAGCATTAGCTTAGCTAAGGATTCTTCTGTAATAAGCGCAGCCACGTGCAGCCCTAAAACATCAACAACAACCTCGTAACCAAACCGTTGCTTAAACACATCTATAACCTTACCGCTAAAGGTATTCTGCTGGCTGCTCTCCTGCTTTTGAACCGATATCGATACGGTATTCTCCGGAATGCATATATATCCTTGCTGCGTGGCATCATCGGAGTAAAAGGAGATGCTAAGTGAGTTTGATAGGGTTGCCACCCTTAGGTTCCCATTGCTAAGCGGGCTTGCGGTTACAGGATAAAAGTTCCGAATGCCGCTAAACTTTGCCACAAAATCGGATGCCGGATTCTGAAATACCTCCTCAATGGTTCCTTGCTGCGCAATTCTACCATCGGCCATTACGGCTACCTGTGAGCCCAGCGATATGGCCTCCTCGTAATCGTGGGTAACATGTAGAATGGTTTGCCCTTCCCGGTTTAGGTTCCGAAGCAGCGCGCGCAGTTCGGCACGCAGCTCCACATCAACAGCAGCAAGGGGTTCATCTAGTAACAGGATGCGTGGCTCAAGAGCCAGCGTTCGGGCTAAAGCCACGCGCTGCGCCTCGCCACCGGATAAGGTGCTTGGGCTGCGCTTTAGCAGGTGCGTAACCTGTAGCTTCTGCGCCAAAGATCCAACCCTGCGGCTTAGCTCTTCGCCCTTAACTCCCTTGCGCTTTAGAGGGAACGCAATATTCTGAAACACGGTTAGATGAGGGAATAGCGCCAAATCCTGAAACACCAATCCTACCCCACGGCTGCTAATGGCCTCGGAGGTTATATCAACATCATCAAGATAAACAGAGCCCGACACAGGGGCAATTAGCCCTGCAATAATCTCCAGAACTACAGATTTCCCTGCACCCGATGGGCCAAGCAGCATGAAGTAATCGCCCTGCTCAACAGAGAAGGAAACACCCGATAAGGAGAACTCCTTAAACGATTTGCAAATAGCATCCACCCTAAGCATCCTTAACCTCCCTTTTTGCAATTAACCTTATTACTACAAATACCGCTAAGCAAACACCAATAAATATAACCGATACAGGGCGGGCATACTTAAGTCCAAAAGCGCCAAATCGTTCAAATATAAGCACAGGGGTAATCATGGGATGATAGGCCACAATTACCACTGCACCAAACTCGCTCATGCCGCGAGCAAACATCATTACAAGTCCCGATAGTATTGCTTTCCATGCCAACGGTAGCGAAATGGTGAAGAACACCCGCGCAGGCGATGCGCCCAGATTTAGGGCGGCCTTTTCCAATCGCTCGGGAACCGCAGCAAAGCCCTCGCGCGCAGCGTTAATAAGGAACGGCAAGCTAACAAATGCCATGGCAAGCGCTATGGCTGCTGGCGTTCCCACAAGTGAAACGCCAAATATCGATGCCGTTTTTCCCATTACGCTATCGCGAGCAATAAAGCCCAATATTGCGATACCCGCTGCGGAGTGCGGAATAACCACGGGCAAATCAATAACCCCTAAAACTAACCTCTTACCCCAAAATGAGCGCCGTGCCAATAGATACGCCAACGGTATTGCGGCAACAGCAAAAACAAGCGTTGCCGCCATCGATACCCAAAGGGTGAGCCATATGCTACCTGTTACCTCTGGTTCCTTTGCTGTTGAAACCAGCGCGGATAGCGGTGTGGCAAGCACCATTCCAACAATTGGTGCTACCACAAATAGTAGCACCAATCCGCCAAGGAAGCTGGCAATAATATTGAATGTTGATAGGGGTTTCAAGGGAAGGTTAAAGGTTAGAAGTGAAGGTGAAAAGGTTAAAAGTTAAAGGTTAAAGAGCTTGTCTCGCCCCTAGGCGAGATTGAAAGTTAAACGTCAAAGATTCAAGATTTGAGGTTTGAGATTTGAAACACCAGCATACCTCTTCTCTATTCACGTCTCACGTTTAACGACTCTATTTAAGAGTGGCAAACCTCTTCAGTGGCTCAGGTATCGAATCAAAGCTTACTGTAGGAGCAGGAACCAGTGGTTTCTGGCCCATTTGCGCCATTATGCTTTGTCCCTCGCTTAAGAAATACTCAACAAATGCCTGAGCAGCCTCTGGGTTTGGAGTGCTCTTGGGTATGGTTAAACCATATACCATAGGCTCGCCAGTCATCACCATTGTTGAGCCAGGAGTTTTACCCTTAACCTCAACAGAAACGGTGGCGTAAAGTGAATCGAGCGCTGGGTTTGCTAGGTTCACCTCCGATGGTAGTTCTAAATATCTTAGTCCATGCTGCACTGCAACGGATTTGTACAGGAAGATGTAATCGATGGTGCTGCTCTCAAGCAAAGCCAGCAAATCAACCTCCTTTGGACGGATATACCTATTATCCTTATCAAGCACACTTTTAGCCAGATTAGGTTGAGCGTAGAACTTCTCAGCAAGCTGAAGCGCCATCACCGTTCTGTAGCCACAAGGGTCGGCATTGGGGTCGCTACGGCCATAGGCCACATCTTCCTTCTGAAGAAGGGTGTACCAGTTAGTATCATTTATTTCGGCTGCGTAGCGCGATGCATCATGGAAAACCAGAGCCATCTCGTTACCCGCAAAAGCAATGTTCCACGATGCAAAATCGGGAATAAGCAGCTTATCAATCACCTTATAATCGGCCGAGGCCATAATATCGCAAGGGCGGTTTAGCTCAGTGATTTTACGAGCACACTCCACGCTACCCGCCGCCTCTAGGTTAATGGTAACATTGGGATGCATTCGCATAAAGCTATCGGCAGCAGCTTTCATGGGGAGCGAAAGGCTACCTGCATGGAAAATGGTTAGGGTTCCCGATAGGGCAGAATCTACATCTGTTCTGCTTTTTTGAGAGCATGATGCAAAAATCAATAATACTGCAATAAAAGATAAGCCTATACTCTTAACTATTTGCCCTTTATAAAAATAGGTTAGCAGCGGATTGGTATTTTTTTTCATATCCATAGGTTAAGTAAGTGCAAACTGGGGAAGTAATGTGTTAAAGTGTTATTGAAAAAAAGTTAGGCAGAAAGTGCTTTGCATTAAGTACTCTAGCCATTAATGGTTTGAAAGAAATCTTTTACAATGCGCTTTGCAGCGTTATCAAACTCCTGCCGCAGCGCAC
>DHVO01000088.1:0-11509 GCA_002412705.1 Bacteroidales bacterium UBA5206
CCTACAGAACTACAAAGAAGAGTAATAAGCAACCTAGATACATAAGAGTAAAACAGAATAATAAGTTGAACAATGAGGATATTAAGCCGATTAAGTTTAGCAGGGATAATTACCGTTAGCGGGCTACTGCCCATAACGGTAAGCGCGCAGGATACGCTTAAGGTAACGCTACCAGAAGCATTGAACATTGCCATAACCGATAACCCAACCATTAAGATTGCCGACAAGGAGATTGAGCGTCAGCAGTACTACAAGAAGGAAGTAATGGGTGGGCTGCTGCCATCGCTAAGTGGTAGCGCACAGTACAACAGGAACGTAAAGCCACAGGTAATATTTATGCCCAAGGATATTTTTGGACCAGGCACTGGTGGGCCAATGCAAATGGGCTCCGATAATAGCTATACCGCAGGATTATCGGCAAGCCTTCCGCTATTTGCGCCAACCCTTTACAAATCCATTCAGGTTACTGAGGTTGACATTGAACTAGCAGTAGAGAAATCTCGCGCATCAAAAATTGACCTAGTAAACCAGGTAAAAAAGGCATACTACACC
The DNA here is from genome assembly GCA_002412705.1 of Bacteroidales bacterium UBA5206. Classification (GTDB taxonomy): domain Bacteria; phylum Bacteroidota; class Bacteroidia; order Bacteroidales; family Tenuifilaceae; genus UBA5206. Next base: position 553 of record DHVO01000088.1, read on the forward strand.
AACCTACTTACCCGTAACGCCTACGAGGTTCTACAACAAAGCATGAAAAATGCCCAGCAAAACCTGGAGAAGATAAAGAATATGTACGGACAGGGTTTGGTGGCCGAATACGATCTTATTAGAGCCGATGTTTCTGTTAGAAACATTAAGCCCAATTTGGTTCAGGCAGAAAACTCCAACCGTTTAGCCAACATCATGCTAAAGGTGCTAATGGGAGTTCCAGAAAACGTAGTGCTTGAAGTTAAGGGTAACCTAAGCGAATATGAGCAGCAGCTAACCAATAATGCCATTGCTCTATCCACTAGCCTTGAGGAGAATACAGACCTAAAGCAACTTGATATACAGCAACGTAAGCTTGAGCTGCAGCTGCAGCTGCTAAAATCGCAAAGACTGCCTACCCTTGCGGCATTTGGCAACTACCAATGGCAAACACAGGCCAATGACTTTAAGTTTAGCGATTACGAATGGGTTCAATCCTTTATGGCTGGGTTCCAGCTGCAAGTGCCTATTTTTAATGGCTTTGCGAAAAGGAACAAGGAGAAACAGGTTGCTATAGGCATAGAACAGCTGCAAATGCAACGTAGCTATGTTGCTAACAACATAACCACGCAAGCAAAAAATGCACTTGTTAATATGATAAAAGCTGCAGAGCAGGTAGAATCTAACAAGGAAGGGATTGCTCTTGCCCAAAAGGGTTACAGCATTGCCCAAACCCGCTACCAAACCGGAACAGGAACCTACTTGGAGCTAAACGATGCAGAAGTAGCCCTTACCCAATCGCAGCTAAACTACAACCAAGCCATTTACGATTACTTAAATGCAAAGGTTGAGTACGAGAAAATTATTGGCACCAACCACCAAAGTACAGAGAAAGAGTAATCATCCGAAAACAATAAAATTACAATACAATGAAAGCAGTAAGAACAGTATCATACATCTCGGCCATAGCCATTGCGTTTTTAGCTAGCTGCAAAGGAGGCGAAGAGCAAACCAATACCGAGGCCGATGCAAAGGCACAGGTTAAAGTAGAGGCATCGCGCATTGCTCCCGTTGAGAATGTTGCAGAGTTCACCGGCTCGGTAGAGGCGTTTAGACAAAACCACATTGCACCATCGGTTCCTGTAAGGATTGATAAAATTTACGTGGAGGTTGGCGATATGGTAACCGAGAACCAGCTACTAGTGCAAATGGATAACGCCCAGCTACACCAAGCAAAGGTACAGCTAGATAATCTTGAGCTAGATTACAAAAGACTTGATACCCTATACCGTGTAGGAAGCATTCCTCAGCAACAAGTTGACCAGATTAGAACCCAACTTGAGGTTGCCCGCACAAGCTACAATAACCTAAAGGAGAACACACAGCTTCGCAGCCCTATTAACGGCATTGTTACCAGTCGCCACTACAACGATGGTGAGCTATATAGCCCAACCCCAACCGCAACAGGTAAAGCAGCCGTTATTACCGTAATGCAGATAAAACCTGTAAAGGTGCTAATTAACGTATCGGAGGAGTACTTCCCTAACGTTAAGCAGGGTATGGGTGTAACGGTTATGCTCGACATATACCCAGGTAAAGAGTTTGATGGTAAAATCCACCTTATTTACCCAACAATCGATCCTGCTACAAGAACCTTTACCATTGAGGTAACCGTTCCCAATAGCAACCTAGCCATACGTCCAGGTATGTTTGCACGCGTTAAGCTAAACTTTGGCACAATGGAGCAAGTGCTAGTATCGGATTTGGCCATTATTAAACAGGCTGGAACCAACGACAGGTACGTGTTTACCATTGCCAATGGCGTTGCTACCCGCAAGCAAATTACGCTAGGCCGTAGGGTTGGTAGCAGCTACGTTGTGCTATCGGGACTTAAGGCTAACGAGCAGGTGGTAATTGCAGGACAAGCAAGGCTACTAGACCAAAGCATGGTTGAGATTGTTAAGTAAGCCCAAAATCAGAGTATCATACACAAAAGGGTAATACAAGGGCAACAGCCACTTGTACCAAAACAAAATAAGTAGATAGATGAAAATATACGAGTCATCAGTAAAGAATCCCATCACCACAGTACTCGTTTTTATTGCGGTGATGATATTTGGAGCGTACTCGCTAAAGTACCTTCCCATTGACCTTTACCCAGAAATTGACCCACCTGTAATTAGCGTATTCACCTTTTATCAGGGTGCAAATGCCTCCGATATAGAGACCAACGTAAGCCGCTTGCTGGAGGATAACCTTAACACGGTTAATAACCTAAAGGAGATTAGCTCCGTATCGAAAGATAACCTATCGCTCATCACTCTTGAATTTGAGTGGGGATCGAACCTTGATGAGGCCACAAACGATATCCGCGATGCGCTCAGCCGCGTTGAGCGCTCGCTACCCGATGGCTCTGAGAAGCCAATGATCTTTAAGTTCAACACCAGCATGATTCCCATCCTGATGCTATCGGCAACGGCAGATGAGAGCTACGCTGCGCTGGATAAGATTCTGGACGAGAAGATTGTTAACCCCCTTAACCGTATTGATGGCGTTGGTGCCGTATCGGTGAGTGGTGGCCCTGTTAGGGAGATACAGGTTAACGTTGATCCTAAGAAAATTGAGGCTTACCACCTATCGGTTGAGCAAATTGGAGGCGTTATAGCACAGGAGAACTTTAACCTGCCTGCAGGTAACATCGATTTGGGTACAGAAACCTACCCTTTACGTATTGAGGGTGAATTTAAAGAGAGCGAAAAGCTTAAAACGCTTATTGTTGGCAGCTACCAAGGGAAGAACATAATCCTATCGGATGTTGCAACGGTAAACGACACGCTACAAAAGATGTCGCTTGAGGAGCGAAGCAATGGCCGCGTTGGAGCGCGTATCATCATTCAGAAGCAATCGGGAGCCAACTCGGTACAAATTGCCAAAGAGGTTATGGAGATGCTGCCCAAGCTACAGAAGGACCTTCCTCCCGATATCAAAATAGAAACAATTTTTGATACCTCGGAGTTTATTGAGAACAGTATCAACAGCCTTACCGACACAGTGCTTTACGCCGGTATATTTGTAATGCTTGTGGTACTATTCTTCCTTGGACGCTGGAGGGCTACGTTTATCATTATCCTAACCATTCCTGTATCGCTAATTGTATCGTTCATTTACCTCTATGTAACGGGTAACACCATTAACATTATATCGCTAAGCTCACTATCCATAGCAATTGGCATGGTTGTGGACGATGCCATTGTGGTACTGGAGAACATCACAACCCATATAGAGAAGGGCAGCTCGCCACGCGAGGCCGCCATTTACGGAACCAACGAGGTAGGTTTAGCCGTTGTTGCTACCACCCTTACCGTTGTTGCGGTGTTCTACCCATTGACACTTGTTGGTGGCCTAAGCGGTATTATGTTTAAGCAGCTGGGATGGATTGTGAGCCTTGTTGTAGTGGTATCAACCATTGCCGCGCTAACGCTTACACCAATGCTATCGTCGCAAATGCTAAGGTTAAACCCTCCAAGGCAAAAGGGCTTTTCAAAGTTCATTTTTGGTAAAATAGAGGGCTCTCTAAACTGGTTAGACAATATCTACGAGAGCTTGCTTACCTGGGCTGTAAGACACAAAGCGGTTGTTGTAACCATCGCAGTAATCATATTCCTATCCAGCTTAGCACTTATTCCGCTGGTTGGAACGGAGTTTATACCATCATCGGACAATAGCCGAATATCAGCAACAGTTGAAATGCCCGTTGGGGTTAGGGTTGAGTACACCCAACAGGTTGCCCGCAGCATTGAGCAGATACTAAAGGAGAAGTACCCCGAGGTTGAGCTGGCATCGGTTAGCGCAGGTTCTGCCGATGATAGGAACATATTCTCAGCAATGGGCTCCAACGGGACGCACATTATCAACATAACGCTTAAGCTATGCAACCCCAAGGAGCGTACCCGCGATATGGAGGAGATTGGCGATGCGCTTCGTAACGACTTTAAGAACATCCCAGAGATTGTTAAGTACACGGTTACCCCTGGCGGAAGCAACAGCATGGGTAGCGGTGCGCAGATTGAGGTTATAATATCGGGCTACGACCTTGAAGCATCGGGCAAAGTGGCCGAGGAACTAGCCGAAAGGATTAAGAACGTTCCAGGTACTAGGGATATTGATATTAGCCGTGAGGAGTTTAAACCAGAGTATCAGGTTGAGTTTGATAGGGATAAGCTAGCCCAGTTTGGGATTAACACCACCACTGCATCAACATTTGTACGTAACCGCATAAACGGCCTTATAGCCTCTAAGTTCCGCGAGGATGGCGATGAGTACGACATTGTGGTACGGTACGATGAGAGCTTCCGTAATACCATTGAGGACATTGAGAATATCACCATTTACAACTCGCAAGGTAAAGGAGTTAAGGTAAAAGAGCTAGGCAAGGTAGTTGAGCGCTTCTCCCCTCCATCCATCGAAAGGCAGAACAGGCAGCGTGTAATTAAGGTTACATCGGCACTTTACAAAGCCTCGCTTGGCGATGTGGTAAAAGGTATTGAGGCCGAAATTAGCCAGATGAGCATTCCCGATGGGCTAAGTATCGACATTGGAGGTACAGCACAGGATCAGCAGGAGTCGTTTGCCGACCTTGGAACCCTATTCCTGCTAATTGTGATTCTGGTGTACATTGTAATGGCATCGCAGTTTGAGTCATTCCGCTCGCCATTCATCATCATGCTATCGCTACCATTTGCGTTTACGGGTGTGTTCCTATCGCTATTCATTGCTGGCGAAACCCTAAACCTAATATCGATGATTGGAGCCATTATGCTTGTAGGTATTGTGGTGAAGAACGGTATTGTGCTGGTTGACTTTACCAATCTGCTCCGCGATAGAGGGCTATCTGTAACCCAAGCGGTTATTGCAGCAGGTAAGTCTAGGCTACGCCCAGTGCTAATGACCACCCTAACCACCATTTTGGGTATGGTTCCACTAGCGCTAGGAACAGGTGAGGGATCGGAGATTTGGCAGCCAATGGGTATTGCAATTATTGGTGGTTTAACATTCTCTACGCTACTAACGCTTGTTGTGGTTCCTGTGGTGTACACGCTATTTGGTGCAGCCCGCATGAAACGTGAACGCAAGCGCATGTTGCAGCTAACCTCCGATTTATAAACCGACAAAGAAATTTTGCAGCGATGAAACATCCATGGTAATGGTTTTACAATACACGAGCATGACTATAGCATGGATGTTTCATATGTACCGTTGAAAAACAAAAAATAGACAGATGAAATCAGTATTCATTGTATATAACCAAGCGCTAACCGAGAGGATTGATGCCATACTCGATAGCCTATCGGTAAGAGGATTCACCCGTTGGCAAGACGTGCAGGGGCGCGGAAGCGTAAAGGGTGAACCCCACTTTGGGTCGCATACCTGGCCTGCCATGAACTCTGCCATACTAGCAGTTGTTGATGATAGGCTGGTTGACAAGCTCCTAGAGAAGCTTAAGGCGTTAAACAGCAAAGCAGAGATGCAGGGGTTAAGGGCTTTTGTGTGGAACATAGAAGCCTCTATTTAGCTGATTCCTTAAGCTCTTGGGAGAGGGTCAGGGCGTTTGCTCTGGCCCTTTTTCCTTATTAAAAGCAAAAGCCGTAACGGAACTTTTCCATTACGGCTTTTGCCTATTAAGGTAATAAGAGATACCCTATAGCTTGAACCTACTCCTTGCTATTAAACTTTTTCCACGCCTTAGAAAAGGCATCGTTAAGAGCCGAGGCGGCGTTCTCAAAGCCATCGCGAACCTCACTCCACGACTCGGCGCTATCGTCAGATAGCTTGGCAAATTTCCCTTTCAGCTCCTCGCTCTCCCGTTTTAAATCCTCAATGGTATCCTTTAGCCCCTCACGAACATTGGAGCTTGCCTCCTGCACACGCTTATCGAGCATGGAGATGCTCTCAAAAAGTTCATCTAACATTTTGTGCGCCTTCTCTTGGTAGTTCTTTTTGTCTGACATATTATTCTGTTTTTATGATACATTAAACCTATATAATGGAAACCACAAAAAGCAAGTTCTTGTTCAAAATATCAAGAAAGTAGATTTTCTCAAAAAATGCGGTAGCACATCTTAGTTCCTCTCCACATAAAACTCACTACTCCTATTCCACTCAGGGAAACGGGTGTCGTTAGCAATACCATAGCCCACGTTAAAAAACAGCACGGCATCGTCAACAAGTCCTTGTAGGTTATCGCGTGCGGGAACGTAGTTATCAGCAGTTTTATGGTAGATATTACGCCAGTATGCATCAATGGCAAGCTGCGTGCTATCCTTACCCAAGCTAACAGCATGGCTATAGCCCTTTGCAAACATGGCTGGTACACCAGCTTTTAGGAAGGGCAGCTGGTCCGAGCGGAAAAACATGCCATTGGCAGGGTTAGGATCGGAACAAATGTAGCGCCCCTGCTTCTTAGCCTCAACCTCCACTAGGCTATCCAGTTGGGAATGGCCATACCCAGTAATGGTAACATCGGCAAATTTGCCAAGGAAAAGGATTACATCCGAATTGAACACGGCAGCCATATTGCGATGCGCAAAGGGCGGATTGGCCACAAAGTACTCTGAACCCAGCATACCAGCCTCCTCGGCTGTTGGGGCAAAAAACATCACGGAACGCTCGGTTGGCTCAGCCACCTTATACGCTTGGGCTATGGAGAGCATCCAGGCCATTGCCGCAGCATTATCGGAAGCGCCATTGTAAATTGAGTCGCCATTTACTGCTGCACCAACGCCCAAATGATCCCAGTGCGCGCTGTAAATTACGGCTTCGTGCGGACGCACGGTTCCCTCAAAGTAACCTGCAACGTTATACGATACATCCTCCTTCCACGTGTTCTGCACCTCAATGCTTAGCGATGCTCCTAACGCTACTGGCTTAAAGGTGCGGAACATGGCTGCATACTTTAGCATATCAAAATTTTTGCCGCACGATGCGAATAGCCTACGAGCAGCATCGGCAGAGATCCACCCCTTTAGCTTACACTGCTGATTGGCTAAGGACTCGTTATTTAGGTAGTAATCGGGCTTGTTGGTTCTAACACTCGATACCGACCATGGGTATCCTGCACCGCCCTCATCGTGAACAATAAGGCATGCTGCAGCCCCTTTACGCTCGGCCTCCTCCAACTTATAGCGCCAACGACCATAGTAGGTCATTGCGTTTCCACGAAATAGCGTAGAGTCGTCGGTATAGTAACCGGGATCGTTCACTAGCACAACAATGGTTTTACCCGTAAAGTCCTGATTGTTGAAATCGTTCCAGTTGTATTCTGGAGCATCGATACCAAAGCCCACAAATACTATGGGCGAGTTCTCAACGCTTACCCTATCAGCTAAAACGGTTGAGAAAGCAGTATAATCGGTACCTGCAATATACTTTTGGTTCTTTATGGTGAGCTCTTGGGGTAACTGCGTGCAAATCTCTACCAATGGGACGGGTTGTAAGTAGCTATCGCCAAAAGCAGGTTTAAGGCCAATCTCTTTCATGCGCTTCTCCAGGTAGGCTATAGAGCGCATTTCCCCTACAGAAAAAGGTGCGCGCCCCTGCAAGCTATCGGAAGCAAGCACAAGAATATCCCGTTCTATTCCGCTATAAGATATTGGTTCAACGCGTTTGCCTAGGTACTTGTATGTAAAAAAGGCTACTATTAGAATTACAGGAGTAACATATAAAAGCTTTTTCATGGTTGGTTGTTTAGTTAAGCAAAGATAGAAAAGTTGATGACACCATTAGAAAACGCCATGGTTAATAGAAAAAATCAGTACAAGTGAATTAATATATAACCGAGTATGAATTATACTCCCAATAAGGATGAAAGTTCCCTAAGAGCAAGTAGGAATCTCAATATCAGTAATGCAGAAACTATCAAAGAAGCCTAGGGAGCAATCTCTAAACACTTTTTACTACATTAGCCAAACAAAAACATATTTGCCAATCCCCCCGCCAATGAAAAAGCTAATAACCCTACTCCTACTGCTGTACGTTACAGCCTCGTTTGCGCAAGACGAAACGCAAAAGCTAATAAAGCAGCTGGTTGAAGCAAAAAAATACGACTCCGTTATTAAGCTCCTTAACGAAGCCGATCCTAATAATCAGAACCCCGAGCTAACCATAGCCAAATCGGATATATTCCTTAAATACTTTGTGAGTAGCATTATGCACCAGCTGTTTGCGCTAAAGGACTTGAATGAGAACGAGAGCATTATGGACTACAGAGGAAAAGAGGGGAACTTCTCCATGTACTCCTTCCCTGTTGACTCCATACTGCTGCGGCTGATAGATAAAAATCCTACTAAATATGAGCTGCATAAAATGCTAGGCTACTTTTACCACGAGGTTCACCTTAAGTATCCCAATAGCTGGTTTATTAGCGATTCGCTTATTGTGTCCAAGTTTACCCAGTACTACAAAACGGCATATGAGAATGGGGTGTTCGATTACTGGTCGGTATATGGCATTGGCTATGGCTACCTTATGCAAGGTGATAACTTGGCGGCAATTCCCTACTTTGAAAAGTCGGTTGAGCTAAACGACTCGGCTCCGGCAACCCACTACAACCTATCCTACGCATATCTCCTTGGCGAGAATTTAGATAAGGCCATTACGCAAGCATCAATAGCACTTGAGCAGTACGTTGCTCCCGAGCTAAAAGCCGATGCCGCACGAATTATAGCCATTGCTTATAACGAGCAAAAGAACTACCAAAAAGCTTATGAATTCTACCTTACATCGGATAGTATCCAATCAGGAAACTACTACACCCTAAAAGCGCTACTTAACCTAGAAGTGTTGCTTAACAAGGATACCCAGCTTGGTAGAGCTCTTGAGTTCTTTCTGCTTGCCCCAGAAAACCCCACAATTTACCAAGACTTGATGGAGATATACTGGCAAAACAACAAGCCCGATGAGCTTATATCGTTTATTAAAGCACAGCTAGATAGCAATAAGAGCAACAACCTTATTACAGGGAATATATACTTTTACCTAGGCAACTGCTACTTTATGAAGGAGAATCAGGAAGAGGCCAAGAAGAACTTTTTAATGGCAAAAGAGCTATTTAGCAAGGATTTTCCAAGCAACCATCCCGTTTTTGAGGCTATTGATTCCTACCTTAACTACACCCCATAGTAGCACTCCCAAACTGCACTATATAGCACTGGGCTCAGAAGCAATTCTAGAGCCCTTTTGTTTTGAAATGCAGCAAAACATTCGCCACATAGTACCTCCAAAAATTGCATTGAATGGCTAATGCCCGTAACTTTAGAATACCCTTAAAAATGGTTTGAGCTTACAGTTGCACCGTACACATAAACATCTTAGCGTATTTGTATAAACCCATAAAACAAAATGCTATGAAACCAAACTGCCAAACCGTTTCCATGAAAATCTTTATTAGCTCAACCGACATGTTCCGTGGTACTCCCCTTTACGAGGCCATTACGCTGGAAGCCAAACGTCATGGTATTGCAGGGGCATCGCTAACCCGAGGTTTGGTTGGGTATGGCGCCAGTGGTAGCGAGCTTAGCACCAAAATGTTTAGCGAGCTATGCGAGAAAGCGCCAATAATAATTGAGATGATTGATGAGCGCCAAAAGCTCGATGTGCTTATTGCACATATAAAGTGGATTTTTAACGAGGCCAAAAAGGGTTATACCATAACCATTACTCCAGTAGAGGTTATTGCCTACCATGCTGGGGGCGAAAAACCCAGCTAGCAATACCCTCTCAAAAAAAGAGCAGGACGTAACATCCTGCTCCAGAGTAATACGTCTAAAAAGCAACTGCTTAAACGCTTTGCTCCTTTATCATTATAAGTAGCATTTTAAACTTTTGGGTTGCCTCAACCGAGTGTGGAATACCAGCAGGCATAATAATGTTTTCGCCAGCAACCAAGTCATGTGGTTCACCGCCAATTACAATGCGCGCTCCACCCTCAAGAACCATTACAGTAGCATCAAAGGGTGCAGTATGCGTGCTTAGGCTCTCGCCCTTATCAAAGGCAAAAAGGGAAATATTGCCCGTGGGACGCTTAAGTACATTCTTGCTAACTATACCACCGTAACTATAGTCCACCTCGTTCGCAAAGTTGAACTTAGAGGCTTTGGGAAATTCGTTTGTGCTCATTACTTCTCCTTATTTTATACTAAAGATACAACAACCTATCCACAGAATAGTTCGATTTGCAGAGTACCCGTTGGAATCTACAAAACCCTTGTTGCGCTCTGCGGATTTGGTGTTTTTACCACTAGTATGCGGGCAACCTGTGTACCCTCGTTGCTAAGGTAGTGAACAATATCCTTGGGGCTTTCAACAAGAGTATCCTTTGGGTACGATATGGAATCATCGGCAATATGAACCGTTGGGTTACCCTCTAGGATGTAAAAGAACACATCAACAGGGGTTTTGTGAGGTTTTAGTGCCTCGCCGGGTTGTAGGGTAATATGCATGGCCTGCGCATCGGGCTGGCTGTACATCTGCCTAACATCAACCTTATGTGGGGTATCCTTAGGCGTTGCTGTGGTTATGTGGGTTGATTTCATCGCAAATAAAAAAAGAACCCACCGGGGTATTATCCCCGATGGGTTTGGTTATGGTTAAACTATCCTACTAAAAGCTTAATATCCTCGTCAACCGATGTAATACCAGCTATTCCAAAGTTCTGAACCAATACGTTTGCCACGTTTGGCGATAGGAATGCAGGGAGTGTTGGGCCTAGGTGGATGTTCTTAACGCCTAAGTATAGCAGCGCAAGTAGTACAATTACAGCCTTTTGCTCGTACCATGCAATGTTGTAAGCAATTGGTAGCTCGTTGATATCGTTAAGCTCAAACACCTCTTTTAGCTTAAGCGCAATAACAGCAAGTGAGTATGAGTCGTTGCACTGCCCAGCATCAAGCACGCGAGGAATTCCTCCTATATCGCCTAATGG
>DHVO01000088.1:11527-19052 GCA_002412705.1 Bacteroidales bacterium UBA5206
GCCATTACAATAAACTTACGGATTGCACCAGATTTAACGGCATCAACAACCTTATCGGCAAGAGCAAACACCTGTGCGTGAGCAAATCCACCAACAATCTCGCCCTTCTCAATCTCAACTGGAGGCTGGCAGGTTTTAGCAAGAGCAATAATCTCTGAGAAATCCTTCTGCTTGCCTGGCTGACGGTCGGCAATGTGCTTGCTACCTGGATAACCCGCGGCGCCTGTGGTAAACACTCTCTCCTTGTATGTAGCCGATGCGCTAGGAGGAACAATACAGTTGGTTGTGAAAAGGATTGGGCCGTTAAAGGTTTCGAAATCCTCTTTTTGGTGCCACCAGCTGCTACCGTAGTTACCCACAAAGTGCTTGTACTTTTTAAATGCAGGGTAGTAGTTCGCAGGAAGCATCTCGCTGTGAGTATATACGTCAACACCAGTACCTTCGGTTTGAGCAAGCAGCTCTTCCATATCCTTTAGGTCGTGACCGCTAATAAGGATACCTGGCTTGTTGCTAACCCCAATGTTAACCTTAGTAATCTCTGGGTTGCCATAGTTTGTTGTGTTTGCCTTATCGAGCAGAGCCATAGCGCCAACACCAAACTTACCGGTTTCAAGGGTAAGCGCTACTAGCTCATCAACGCTAAGGTTTTGGGTAGTAGCAGCAAGTGCACGCTGCATAAAGGCGTAGTTTGCAACATCTTCGTGCCCAAGGTTGTAAGCATGCTCAGTGTAAGCAGCCATACCCTTAATACCGTAAATAACAAGTTCTCTTAGTGAGCGGATATCCTCATTCTTCTCGGTTAGCACACCAACAGTTGCGGCTTTAGCCTCAAATTGGTCGGGATTACCAGTCCATGTGCAACCCTCAAATGAGGTGTCAACCTTAACGCCCTGCTTTTCGGCCTCGGCCTTTAGCATATTGCGAAGCTCAAGTGAGCGTAGAATGCGGGTTTCAAAAACCTTTTTATCAAAGTTTGCATTGGTGATGGTAGCAAAAAGACCATCGAAAATAAACTTGTTTACAATTGGGTTTTCGTACTGTTTCTGCTCACGAAGTGCGGTTGAGTAAACGCTCATGCCCTTCATTGTGAACATAAGAAGGTCCATCATGTTGGCTAGGTCGTCGGATTTTCCGCAAACCCCTTTTATAGTACATCCAGTACCCTTTGCTGCCTCTTGGCATTGGAAACAAAACATGCTCATAGTAGTTAATTTAATGGTTGATATGATATTATACAAATTTATCTATTAATATGGATAAGGGCAACCTTATTTGCTCTTATTGCTTTTACAGCACTGCAAATTAGACCCAAGAAGACTCTAAAATCTCACCCTGAATACCCACGGTTACCACCTTAATGGGCACCTTACGGCTTGCACGCTCCATGGCCATTTTAGCCAGCTGAAGTAAGCCTCCACAGCAAGGAACCTCCATTTTCATTATGGTGATGGTATCCACCTGTGCGCCATCAATAAGTGCGGTGATTTTCTCAACGTACGACTCCTTGTTTGAGTCCAGCTTTGGACACGCTATGGCTAGGGTTTTGCCCTTTAGGTAGTCGCTATGGAAGTTACCAAGTGAAAATGCAACGCAATCGGCTGCTAGTAGTAGGTTTGAACCCCTAAAGTGACCAGAATTTGGATTGATTAGGTGAAGCTGAACTGGCCAGTGCGTAAGCTCCGATTTGCCCGATACCATGCCTGCACTAGCAGCAGGTGTAGCCGCAGCAAAGTTACGAGCAGCAGAGCCTGGGCATCCGCCACCATGATGACCGTGCATATGCGCATGGTGCTGAACCTGTGGCTGAGGAGCAGCAGCCCCTTTTACCTGATGATTATGAACGGCTTGCAGAACCTCGTCAACATCAAACCCTACTGATTCTCTGTTAGCTAACAGCCACTCAACGCCTTGGCGTAGGTACTCCTTCTCGTTGTAATCCTTTAGGTGCTTTAGGTGGGCAATAACGGTGTTCTTTCCGCTTGGAACCATCTTGCTAATGGTAAGCACCTCATCGTAGGCCTCGGCCTCGCGATGCTCAATGGTGATAGCGCCAACAGGACAGTCACCAATGCAGGCACCTAGGCCATCGCACATAAGCTCGCTAATAAGAACGGCCTTTCCATCAATAAGCTGTAAGGCACCCTCGTGGCAACCGCTAACACATAGTCCGCAACCGTTGCACTTCTCTCTGTCAATTGTAATGATGTCCCTTTTCATGGCTTTGCTATTTATTATTTTCTGTTTTTGTTCTGTTTGAGTTATCGTCTTTCGACACTGCAAACATACGGCAAGGCCATAACCAGGAATGTAACATATGTTACAACCACCAACTTTTTTTAATTTTTTCTGATTTTTTTCCTTACAGATATGACATGCCAAAAGGGCAACAAACCAAATGGGCTTTTTGTTACAGCTAGAGCTGGCTAGGGATTACAACGGTAAACTGTAAGAGGATAATGCAATAGAGATGAGCAGCATACAAAACAAAAAAGCCTTACCAGTAAACACTGATAAGGCTTTTTGTCGGGGTAGCAGGATTCGAACCTGCGACCCTCTGCTCCCAAAGCAGATGCGCTAACCGGGCTGCGCTACACCCCGAAATTTATGAGTACAAAACTCAAAAAAATCAATTAATTCAGTAAAAAAAACCTTACCGCTCTTGGTAAGGTCTTGTTTCGTCGGGGTAGCAGGATTCGAACCTGNNAACCGGGCTGCGCTACACCCCGAAACTATTAGGTTATTGATGCGGAGAGAGGGGGATTCGAACCCCCGGTACCAGTTACCCAGTACGGCAGTTTAGCAAACTGCTGGTTTCAGCCACTCACCCATCTCTCCAGTAAATCAAAAAACCTTGCTAAGGATGGGTATGGCTACATCAATAATCGGATAAACCTAAAACCCAAATCCCAGTAATTTTAGAACTTCAAATTGGCCTTTTGGAAAGGCAGGACAAAAGTATAAAATACATTTAACTCTCCAAAAAAAAAACGGATAAAATATTACAGAAAGCTAATTTTTATGGGGAGTTGACATCATGGTTTTCCTTATTCCGGCATACCATGACTCGGAGCTTACAACCTCCACCAATCGGTAATTGTACTTATTCCCAGTAGCATCGCCTCTAGAATACTCAACAAGGCCCACTCCATACCCATAAAAAGCTTCCTGTGTAAAATGGGTGGTTACACCACTCTTTTGACCTACTAACCGCAGGGTCTCCGTGTACTTATCGCGGAACTTAATACACAACACGGTTTTCCCCTTGTACAAAACGGGGTAGATACCCTCTAACAGCTCGCGCCGCTTTTGAAATGACGACTCATTCTTGCGGTTATAGATTTGACGATGTGTAATCCCATACTCCAAAGGGTAAGTATTCGCTTCCCATTGGTATATGTGATTCTCTGAGATTGCCGCAACAACCGAATCGGTTCTAAATGTTTGCGGGTTAAACCTATAAATAACGTACCTAACAAGGGTTGCACCATCCATTTGAATACTCTCGGTGGTACGTTGCACCAGCGTATAGTCAACATCGTAAATGGAGGTTAACAAAAGGGTATCGCTCTCCTGTGGAATTGCAACCATGTGCCAGTATATAACCTCCTTAGGGTTATCCTTAACCGCATACTTATATACCACACCATTTGTAAAGGAAGAATAGGGAAAATAGTAATCCTTAAGGTTGCTATCCTGCGCCACCAGTGGGCTAATGAAAAAAATGCTTTGAGCTAAAAGCGCTAAAGCAACAAACCAAATACGCATACCATCACCACATTTAAATTGGGGGACAAAGGTATATGTTTAGTTTTGAGATTTTAAAGAGAAAATCGATGTTAAATACAATACTTTTGCAGTTTTACAGCAAGTTACACCAACAATGAACGGCGAATACTCCTAAAACTTATAGCCTAAGGAGAAGGAAACGTACCTACTATATCCCAGCGTACCCTTTTCAAAAATATCGTTGCTACGAGTGGTGGGGTATCTTATTTCCGAATTTGTTAGGTTGTAAACATAAAGGCTACAGAAGGCATTGGTGCCAAAAATTTGGTTCACCCTAACATTTGTACTCAGAACAAAGTGGCTAGGTGCCGACTGGCCAATACGAGAGCCATCCCTAATAAGCTCTGCTGGATTACGCTGGTCCAAGGGATTTGACGCATCGCGGCTATCGGGCTTCCAGTATGTATGCTGCTTGCCTACGTAGTAACCCGATAATCCAACTTGCACATTCTTACCCACCCTGTAGGCCATGGTTGTGTATAGTAGTAGGTTTGGAGCGTACTCCAAATCTATTCCCTCGTACCCATCCTGCAGGTTGGTGGACTGCTGGTAAACGGCGCTGATGGTTGATGTAAATCGGGGCTGAATGGTTATGCTTGCGCTTGCCTCAACGCCCACCGTTCTTAGTTTACCCGAGTTTGTGTTGAATAGGCGCATAACATCATCTTCAATCTGGTTTGTGCGCGATATAAGGTTTCGCAAGCTATTATGAAACAGGCTAAGGTTTAGCATGGTGCTCTTGGCAACAGCGCCAGTGTAGTTCACCTCAAAAGTTTGCATGTATGCGGGCTTTAGCTGTGGCCTATCTGGGTACCTCACAATATCCATATTCTCACCCACCGAGGCATCTTTGGTTGCAACACCGTACATTACCTTAAGGTGGTGCTTATCGGTTAAATGGTAAATAAGCGCTGCTCTAGGAATTAAGTAGGGATCGCCATACATGTACTCTCCCGTTCGCGAAAGGTAGTCGTTGGGATTAGCCGGATCGAACCTAACCGCATACGACATGGTGTACGAAGGGGTTTGCTCAATACGCAATCCGGCAAGAACCGATAGCTTCTGGGAAAAGTCGTAATTTACCTGTGTGTATAAGGCCCAGGTTTGCTTTAGCTTGCTCTCATCAATGCCTGCATCAAGGTTTATGTAGTCGTTACTAAGGTTTGGAGCATCCACCACAAGCTTATCTTCAAAAACCAT
Organism: Bacteroidales bacterium UBA5206; assembly: GCA_002412705.1. GTDB lineage: Bacteria > Bacteroidota > Bacteroidia > Bacteroidales > Tenuifilaceae > UBA5206. Next base: position 16,514 of record DHVO01000088.1, read on the forward strand.
GTGATACGTAAGTCCCACGTTGGCTGTAAACTTGTTCCTATTGTACGAAAGGTGCACCTCCCCATCGGCAGACTTAGAGAATATATCGTTAAAACCATAGGCTGTTGAATCGGAGTTATGCCTATACCCCAACCTATTACGAAATGCGCTGTAACCCGTTTTTAGGTTTACCGATAACGATTCACTTAATGCCCTTGTATAGCTAAAGTAGGAATAGGCCGACTCAATCTCGGCCTGGTGCCCATCTGCATACCCAGGATAATAATCTATTACACCCCTGTTGGTGGTAGTTTGAGCAAATTCAAATACCAAGTCGCCAATTCCCATGGATACCCCAAAGTACTTCCTGTAATCCTTTAGCTGCCCTTTGGTTGTAGGGTTCGATGGCAAATTCCACGATGGGTCTATGTAGTCGGTCATTTCCGAATAGGGCTGCTCCACTCCTCTGGAGCCAAACATACCTGCGTTAAATGTGTACTTCACCTTCTCCCTCTCGCCAGCAATTCTACCAAAGGCCTTATAGTTGCCATTGCTCCCTATGCCAGCCACTCCCTGCGACGACTTAACATCCTGATTAGTAATTATGTTTATGGCTCCTAAAAATGCATTGCTGCCATATACAACCGACATTGGCCCTCTTATAACCTCTACCCTATCTATTGCCTCTACAGGCACATTAATTTTGGAAAGTGGAAACGAGTTATACCAATCCTCCTTCTGCGAAACACCATTTACCATAACTGTCATTGTAGAGAACGACCCCGACGAGAAGAACCCTCTAACCCCATAGCTATCGGTACCAAACCACAGATAATCGTTAATTTGATACATCCCTGGGATGTGGGAAAGTACCTCCTCCAGAGTGCCCCAACCCTGCGACTGGATATCCTGTCGAGTAATAACAACTATACTGGCAGGTATATTGGAGATTGGCTCAACCTTTCGGGTGGCCGACTGCACCTTAAGGCTCATCAGCTCATCAATGGAGAGGTCGTATATGCTAACGGAGTCGGGCTCTTGCCCCAGCGCACTACACACAGTGCCAAGCAGTATAAGGGAAGTAAAACAGGTAATAAAACGTTTAATCACCATAAAAAGGCATCTATAATGAGATGGATAATGCCTACAATTTAGCCAAAATGCGCTATTAGTGTAATGTAACTGAACAAACATTTGCATCTTTATTGACAAACGGCACTTTTTATAGCCTTAAAAGCCTTTTTATAAAATCATTTATCGTAAAACTTTTTTTTGTACAAAACTTTCAGCAATTTACTGGCATAAAACACCTAACAGAATAAGTACTGGGTATGCGCAGCAAATATTCACTTCCGCTTTTCCTATTTCTGATAGTAGGCATTAGTCTAATAGCCCAAGCGCAGGAATATTCCCATGCTAAGCTTAAAGCAGCATACATCAACCAGTTTGCCCAGCAAATTACCTGGCCTAACGAGTCGCTTCTAGATACTTTTCGGGTTGAGGTTATATCAAGCAAAACGGAGCTATACACAGAGCTGTCCAACCTATTCTCCACCCGACGCATAAAGAACCGAACGGTAAGCATTGAAAGAACCGAACGCTATACCCCAAAGTCAAGCATCCGTTTTCCTAACATTATAATTATTGAATCGCTGGATACAGAAACTGCTGCCGAGATATTGTTGAAAGTGGAATCGAAGCCTATCCTTGTAGTATCGGAAATAGGGAGCCTTAAGGATAAGGTGATGATAAACTTCTACTACACCGACGAGCAGAAGCAGCAGCTATCCTTCGAAATTAATAGGTATGTTATTGAGATTAAGCAGGGACTACAAATACAACCCAAGCTGCTGCTGCTTGGTGGCTCAAAAACCGATGCTGCCAACCTATTTCAGCAGCAGGAAACGCAGCTACAGGACGAGCGCCTACGCGCGCTTAGGCTCCAAGAGGAGATTAACCAGCAAACCCTAACCATAGAGAACCAGCAACGCGAAATAGTGCTTCAGCAAAAAAGCATTCGGGAGCAAGAGCAAACCATTGCCAATCAGCAAAGCTATCTGGAAAAACAGCAAACAGCGCTCGATAGCTTAACTACAGAGATTGCCAAGCAAAACGTGCTGCTTATTAGAAACCTATCTATACTTAAGAGCCACCGTAACGAGATAAAGGAGCAGCAGGAAAGGATTGAGGCTCAAGCGGCGCAAATGGAAAAGCGTAACGATGTGCTTCGCGAGCTTAACAACGACATAGTTAAGCAGCAAAAACGCATTGAGGAGCAAAAGGAGATACTAAACCAGCAGCAGCAGCAAATTAAAACCAAGAACGAGCAGCTATTACTCTCCTTAACTACCATTCTACTTGCCCTGCTATTGGCGTTCTTTATATTTAAAGGGTACAGGAATAAGGCAAAAATAAATAAGAAGCTAGCCGAGAAGAACGATGCCATTGCACGCAAAAACAGGGAAATAGAACATCAGAAGGAGGAAATTCAGCAGCAATCGGAGCTGCTAGCAGAGCACAACCACAGGTTGGAGGAGATGGTTGAGCAACGCACCAAGGA
>DHVO01000207.1 GCA_002412705.1 Bacteroidales bacterium UBA5206
GAGAACCGCCGCAAGGTTGCCGCTATTTGGAACGTACCATTCCATGAGCTATCGGCAAAGCCAGGCTTAACAACTGTTGAGATAATGCAGGCTGCCCACGAGGGTAAGATTAAAGGTATTTACATTATGGGCGAAAACCCCATGATTAGCGACCCCAACCTAAACCATACCGAGGAAGCTCTTAAAAAGATGGAATTTGTGGTTGTCCAGGATATTTTCCATACGGAAACCACTAAGTTCGCCGATGTTATTCTGCCCGCATCCACTTGGGCCGAAAAGAATGGAACGTTTGTAAACAGCGACAGGCGCGTGCTGCGCGTTCGCAAGGCCGTTGAATGCCCCGGCGATGCCCGCGAGGACTGGCGCATTATACACGAAATAGCCAAACGCATGGGCAAACCCATGCCCAGCTATGCCAACGAGGCCGAAATTTTTAATGAGCTAGCCAGCGTAACACCCATAATGGCAGGCATATCGCATAAAAGACTGGATAAACAAAGCATACAATGGCCGTGTCCAACGCCTAATCATCCCGGAACAGTTACCCTTTACCTCGATGGTTTTAACACGCCCAATGGCAAGGGAAAGCTATTCCCCGTTGACTATGCCCAGCAAAGCGAACGGGTTAGCGCCAATTTCCCCTTTATGCTTAACTCCGGTAGGCTGCTTTACCACTACCACACCGCTACCATGAGCCGCAAAACTAAGGTACTTAGGGATTTTATTAACGACGCTTTTGTGCTTATGCACCCAGAGGATGCACTAAAAAATGGGTTCAGCAACCACGATAGGGTAAAAATATCGTCGCAACGAGGCGAACTGGAAACGCACATACGCATAAGCGACGAGGTGCTTGAAGGCGAACTCTTTATGCCCTGGCACTTTACCGAGGCTCAGGTAAACCGCCTTACCCGCGATGAGCTGGATCCATACAGCCGCATTGCACCCTTTAAGCTATCGGCAGTAAAAGTGGAGAAGGTTAGCTAGCAATACGCGCAACACCCATAAATTAAAAACGCCCAGCATAATACTGGGCGTTTTTTTGAAGCAACCTAAGCATACCAATGAAAGTTGCATTTCGAAAATATGTGGTTACTTCTTTAATACTTTCTTAAGAACGGTTTCCTTATCCAACTTCTTGGTACAGAAGAACCAGTCGTAGCACTTCATATCTGGATCTTTAGATTCCATTCTATCCTTTGCCGTTCCACAAGAACCAGCTGTAGGAACAATAACCTCATCGCCAGGCTGCCAATCAGCAGGAGTAGCAATACCAAACTCATCGGCGGCTTGTAGCGCAATAATAACGCGGTAAAGCTCCTCAAAGTTCCGTCCTAGGCTAAGAGGGTAATAGATAATGGTACGAATAATCCCCTTTGGATCAATAAAAAACACGGCTCTAACCGCTTTGGTATTGCTCTCACCGGGCATCATCATGCCATACTTTTTGGCCACGTCCATGGTAATATCCTCAATAAGAGGGAAGGTTACCTCAACGTTCTTCATCCCCTTGTACTCAATTTTTTCCTTAATGGTACGTAGCCAAGCTATATGGCTATATAACCCATCAACGGAAAGGCCAACAAGTTTACAGTTAGCCTTATTAAACCGCTCCTCCATTGAGGCAAAGGTCATAAACTCCGATGTACAAACGGGAGTAAAATCGGCAGGATGGCTAAACAGAATTACCCAGCTCCCCTTGTAATCGCTTGGAAAGTTAATGTCACCCTGTGTGGTAACAGCCTTGAACTCTGGCGCTTTTTCGCCAATTCGGGGCATTGCAAATACTTGGTTCTCTTCCATAACTAGCTATTTTTAGTTTTAAAACAGGTGTTTTTTACTAATAAATTGCAAAGGCAGAGATAAATAGAAACTATTGCTGTTCAGGTGAATACACTAAAGCCTAATCTTCCTTAGCTCCTCTTTCATTCGGTTGATATCGGTAATCCAATCCTCAATGTCGTTCTCGTGCTCAAGCTCCTCGGCAAGAATTTGGGTAGCCATTTGGTGGGTCATAAAATCTTTACCTGCAGTAAATGCGGCTATTTGGTTGTATCGCCTAATGGCACAACGCTCGCCCTTTAGGTTTTGGTCGAGAATAACCTCAATGTATGAATCGGTTGGAGCATCGTAATCGCAACCGCTATGCTTAAACCAGTCCTGAGGGTGTAGCAGAGGCGTTCCACCCAGCTGAATAATCCGGTCGGCAACCATCACAGCGTGATTCAGCTCTTGGGTTGCGTGCAAAAGTAACTCTGGCTCAACCTCACTACGCATTGGGCCCTCCATAACACGGGCACCAATCCAGTACTGGTAGTAAGCAAGCCACTCCTCGGCAAGGGCGGCGTTAAGCATTTCTAAAAGCTTATCTACATCAACCGATGCAATGTTTTTTGCTTCTTTTCCCATAACACTATGTTTTATTGGTTAGTTAGTTGCAATTGATTGCACTACAAGATAATGCCATTGTGTTGATTTTCAAAACCAATCAGCGAATCCTAAGGGGGTTCCCCTGCTCATCAACAGCAGCAAAAGTAAAGCTAGACTCAACAGCTCTAACCCGGTCGTCGGTGTACATCTGCTCGCTATAAATATCTACTGTCACAGTAAGCGTAGCAGCCTTTACCTCAGTAACTCTTGCCCTTATCTCCACAATAACACCTGCAGTTATAGGTTTTAAAAATCGGATTTTACCCACCGAAACCGTAACCATCTTTTTTCGAGCACACTTAACGGCTGCAACATAGGCAACCTGATCCATCCACTGCATGGCCAATCCGCCAAAAAGGGTATCGTTGTTATTCAAATCGCTAGGAAAAACAACCTTGTAATGAGAAATTTCTAAACTATCTGTCATCATAAAAAAAAATAAAAACACACTACAAATATAGGCCTTTTTTTGCATTGTGAACTATTGTTCATTATTTTTGTACAGAACAAATGCTTACTATGGCACGACTAAAAATCCCCAGAAAAGTAATGAATCCCCCCATTGTTAGGGGATTTAAGCCCTACGGAAAAGAGCAAGGCGCCGATAACTTTGAGTCCATAACGCTCAACTTTGAAGAGTACGAAGCGCTAAAGCTTTGCGATTACGATATGTACAACCATAGCCAAGCATCGGCCATAATGAATGTATCCAGACCAACTTTTACGCGTATCTACGCATCGGCACGCATAAAAATTTCCAAAGCCTTTGTTGAGGGGCGACAAATTGAGATTGAGGGCGGTAAGGTTTACTTTGATAGCGAGTGGTTCCGCTGCAGCAGCTGTGAGTGCAACTTTAACAACCCACACATGCAAGAGAAGGTAACCAGCTGTCCGCTATGCGGCTCAAAAGAGGTAAGCAGCTACCCCAGCAACAACGAGGAAACGGCTACTGAGGATACCTGCTACTGCCCTACCTGCGGCTTTGAGAAAAGGCATCAGCATGGGAATAGGTGCAACAAGGAGCTATGCCCTACCTGCAATAAACCCATGAAAAGGCGTGGGCGCCAATAAACACTAAGATAAAGGAGTAAACCCATGAAAATAGCAATAACATCAAAGGGAAACACGCTGGAATCGGAGCTTGACCCTCGGTTTGGACACTGCGCATTCTTTACCATCTACGATAAAACCAGTGGTGGCTTTGAGGTAATACCAAACCCATACAAGGGCAACGAGGAGCAGGCAGGTACGCAAGCCGTAAAGTTTCTTAAAGATAGAGGGGTGGAGAAAATTGTATCGGGCGATTTTGGGCTAAAGGTAAAGCCCCTTTTAAATAGCCTTTTAATACAGATGATTGTGATAAAGAAGCCCAACACAACTATCAACCAAATAATAGAGCTCATTAACCATTAATACTAATTCACCTGTAAACATCAGGTTAACAACGTAAAACAATGCCAAAACTAGATGGAACAGGCCCCGAAGGACAAGGTGCTAAAACGGGCCGACGATTAGGCTGCTGCAGCAAGCTTAACGACAAGGAGAAACTGAATAAACTAGGAAAAGGCATGGGTAAAAAGCATCATTCTGGTGGCGGTGAAGGACACGGAAAGCGATTAAAGTACGATTCACCCAACAGCTAGAATTCTGCATTTTAATATCATACCAACGTATAACATCTTAACTACTTTTTATGAAAAAGAGAATTGCAATCCCCGTTGAGGGAGATATGCTATCGGCACACTTTGGCCATTGCCAAGCATTTGCGTTTGTTGACATCGAAAACAACAACGTTACCAATATCACCATGATGGATCCTCCAGAGCATCAGCCAGGTACATTCCCACGCTGGGTTGCGGCCAACGGAGCAACTGATGTTATTGCTGGTGGAATGGGTGCACGTGCCATTGAGCTGTTCAACCAGAATGGCGTAAACGCCTTTGTTGGCGCCCCAATCAAAACTCCTAAGGAACTGGTTGAGGATTTTCTTGCCAACAAGCTTTCCCTTAACGCAAACTACTGCGACCATAAAGAGGGCGAAGAGCATCATGGCTGCCACCACTAACCCCATTCTTAGCAGCCAGTGCAAGGAGTGCTTCATAAAAACCTATCAGCGTATAGCCAATAGGCTAGCTCTTCCTGGCAACATACAGGATGAGCTATGGAGCTATCTAGACCATCTGGTTGCCAAAAACGAGATTTCCAGTCCAGAAATTCAACGGGAGCTGAGCCTAAAGCTCAGCTCTCTTAGTGGTATCAGCGACTTTTTTGAGACCGAGAAGCAGCAAAGCAACGCACTAGCAGCAGAACTTTACGCCGACTGGAAGCCACGCGTTCTATTGGCACGCAATCCGCTAAACATAGCCCTTAGGCTATCCATAGCTGGCAACATTATGGACTATGGCGCCAATAGCAGCTTTAGCGTTACCGATAGCATTGGCAAAGCGCTAATGGCAAACTTTGCCATAGACCACAGCAAGGAGCTTTTTAGCCGGATTAAATCGGCAAAAAACATACTATTCCTTGGCGATAACGCAGGCGAAATTGTTTTTGATAAGCTGCTTATTGAGGTTGTCAACCAGCAAAATATAACCTACGTGGTTAGGGGTGGCAACGCCCTAAACGATGCTACGCTTACCGATGCCACCGATGTTGGCCTTGCCGCCATTGTGCCTGTAATCTCTAACGGCTACAACGCCCCATCTACGCTGCTTACCAAGTGTAGCGATGAATTTAAAAATGCCTACCAGCTGGCCGACCTAATTATAGCCAAAGGACAAGGGAACTTGGAGGGTTTGCTTGCAGAAAACGACCCTCGAATTTTCTTTCTCCTCATGGTTAAGTGCAACGCCATTGCTAAAACCCTTGGCGTAGAGAAAGGTAGCTTTATTGTCGCCAACAAGTTGCTAGTTAAGCAACCAGGAAGAACAACCGAATCAACATATCCAAATGATTAGTAGATCCCCACTTAAAATAGCCATTGCAAGCGGAAAGGGAGGAACGGGAAAAACGCTGCTATCAACAAATCTAGCAGCCTACCTAAGCGAATTTGAACCAACCCTTTTGGTTGATTTAGATGTGGAAGAGCCCAACGATGCGCTATTTATTAACGCGCCGCTGCTTAGCACAGCCAATCAGCATAAAATGATTCCCGTTTGGAACGAGCAGGAGTGCATCCTCTGCGGCAAGTGCGCCCGCGTTTGCAAGTTCCATGCAGTGGTGAGGCTAGGCAAAACCATTAGCGTTTTCAACCAGCTATGTCACAGCTGCTACGCCTGTTCGGAGCTTTGTCCTACCAACGCACTCCCAATGCAAACTCACATAGTAGGAGAAACAAGATTCTTTGAGAAGGAAAGCCTTAGCTTTATTGAGAGCCGCTTAGTGGTTGGCGAAGAGCAAGCCGTTCCGCTAATAAACAAAACGCACAGCATAGCGCAGCAAAAGTACAACCATATTAAAACGCACCTTTTGGACTGCCCACCGGGAACATCGTGCCCAGTTGTTGCTGCAACAAAAGATGCGCACTACGTTATACTAGTAACCGAACCCACACCCTTTGGCCTTAACGACCTAGCACTTGCGGTTGAAACCATGCGCCAGCTAGGGAAAGATTTTGGCGTGGTAATAAACCGCGAAGGGCACGGCAACTCCAGCGTAAAGGAGTACTGCCAACGCGAGCAAATACCAGTAATTGCCTCCATCCCATTCCAAAGGGAAATTGCGGAGCTATACTCCACCGGACAACTGGTTTACAGCACAATACCCGCAGTAAGGCAAGCACTTGAGCAAATAGCCCTAGTAATTAAAGAGAAAGGAGCCGCGCGATGAAAGAAGTTGTAATACTATCGGGTAAAGGGGGAACAGGAAAAACATCCATAACCGGAGCTTTTGCTGTGCTTGCAGGGCAACAGGCCATTATTGCCGACTGTGATGTTGACGCCGCCAACATGCACCTATTGCTGGCGCCCGACTTTGCAGAAAGAAGCGATTTTTACAGCGGCGAGCTAGCTGTTATAGACTCTAACAAGTGCACCCAATGCGGCATTTGCGCATACAAGTGCCGCTTTGGGGCGTTTAGCCTTAGCAATGGGACATACGTTCTTGACCCTCTAAGCTGCGAGGGCTGTGGCTACTGCCAAATAACATGTCCTGAAGGTGCAATTAGCCTTGTACCCCGTAAAGCGGGACAGGTGTTTGTATCAACCACCAAAGTGGGCAGCACCATGGTACACGCAAAGCTGGATATTGGCGCCGAAAACTCAGGTAAACTAGTAGCCAAGGTTAAAAATAGCGCACAGGAGCTGGCTAAGCTAAAGCACAAAGAGTTTGTTATTGTTGATGGCTCCCCAGGCATTGGATGCCCAGTAGTATCGTCGCTTGCAGGAGCTAGCTACGTGGTACTAGTTACTGAACCAACCGTATCGGGACTACACGACTTGGAGCGAATAGCCGGAGTAATACAGAAGTTCCGCATTCCCATGGGCTGTATCATTAATAAGTTTGATATAAACCCTGAAATGAGCACCCAGATAAGCCATTTTATAAGCAGCAATGGCATTGATTACCTAGCAAACATTCCGTTCGACCCCAGCTTTACCAAAGCCATGGCCGACGCCAAAACCATAGTAGAAACACAATCGCCTGCAAAACTCATTATAGAAGAGGTTTGGGCAACGCTAACCAAGAAACTCATAAACTAATATCAACATGAAAATAGCATTCACAGCAGCAGGCACAACATGGGACTCGCAAATAGACTCCCGATTTGGCCGCACAGAGTTCATTGTAATCCTAAACGAGGAAACCCAGCAACTTGAGGTTATTGACAATAGCGCAGTAAAAAACGAAGCCCACGGCGCAGGTACTGCAACAGCGCAAAAAATGTACGAGCTAAAGCCCGATGTGCTAATTACAGGCAATGGGCCAGGCGATACTGCAGCAACAGCACTCAAGAATTTAAACATGAAAATTTTTGTTGATGCCCATAACCTAACGCTACAGCAGGCCTACAATAGCTACAAAAGCGGCAGTCTTAAACAACTATAACTAGAGTCAGAAAACCGAAATACTGTTTCAGAATATGAATCCCATTGCAAAAATTGAGCTCCCCGGAGTAAAAAACATCATTGTTGTGGCCTCAGGAAAAGGAGGCGTTGGAAAATCAACCGTATCATCGAACCTAGCCATTGCGCTAACCCGCAACGGGTTTAAAACGGCTTTGGTTGATGCTGATATCTTTGGCCCATCAATCCCAAAAATGTTTGGTGTTGAAAACGAGCAGCCAGAGGTTAAACGCGAAGGCGAAAGAGAGCAAATGTTCCCTCTTGAGAAGTACGGCGTAAAGATTATGTCCATTGGGTTCTTCGTTAAGAACAACCAAAGCCTAATTTGGCGAGGTCCAATGGCAGCCAACGCTCTATCGCAGCTGCTGGAGAACACTCAGTGGGGCGATATCGACTACATGGTTATAGACTTCCCTCCCGGCACAAGCGACATACAGATAACTGCCGTACAGAAGTACGCTATTTCTGGAGCCCTTATAGTAACAACGCCTCAGGAGATTGCGCTAAACGATGCCCGCAAAGCCGCATCCATGTTCCGCAATCCCGATGTTAACGTGCCCATCCTAGGTGTTGTTGAGAACATGTCGTGGTTTACCCCACAGCCCCACCCCGAGGAGAAGTACTTTATTTTTGGACAAGGTGGAGGAGAAACTTTAGCCAAAGAGTACAACACCAAGCTACTAGGACAAATTCCATTGGTTACTGAGGTTGGTGAAGCCGCAGGCAAAGGGATGAGCGTTTACAGCCAAGCCAACAAACTTGTGGTTGATGCGTTTGACAGCATCACGGAACAACTTGTTGCAACAGCTGTGCTAAAATAGGATTGCCCATTGGTTATGCAAGTACTACAGGCATCCTCTTTTATCAGCCTTAACCACTGCTTTTAATACCCCCAAAAAAAGTAGTAGCCCCAATGCGTAATGCGTTGGGGCTTACTACAAGCGAACTAAAAAACCAAGCTAATTAATTGCCGAACGGAGTCTCTGTGAAACGAGAGTCACCATTTGCGAAACATTCTTAATTCCCTTCACATCACTGTCGGATAGGCTAATGCCAAAGTGATTCTCTACGTAAAGCACTAGCAGCTGCATTTCCCAGTCAACCATACCCAAATCATCGTAAAACGATAAGTCCTTTATTGATTCGGGAATAGCAACGTTAAGCTTGCGCTTTAATATTCTCACTAAATCCATATAAACCGGTCGGTTTAGTGACTTTAGGTAGCTAATCATCCCTTTATTGGCTACCACGCTCCGCCTGCGTTTACTTGTTGTTGTGCTCATAGCTCAAGTGTATAGTATATCATCCTTTAAAAAACTTTTAACAGTCGTGCCTTAATTCTTCTCCGCGCCGTTCGGTAAAACAAGTACCTAACCCTAATAAGTCCCAGCATAAGCGCATCCCAGTTAGGGTTTCCACNNTCTAGCCTCTCAAAGTTTTTCAACCCTTTACCCAGCGATATAAATGTGCAGAATGAGATTCTATTTAAATCGATTAGATAAAACGATAGCTCCTCTGCACCACGCTGCTTAATTAACACGTTGTTTACTGTGAGATCGTTGTGGTAAACACCCTTAGCATGTAGTCCTCTCCACGCAAATTGGGCAAAAGCCTGAAGCGCAAAGCTATTGGACTGTAGGCTCTGCGTAAACACATCGGCAAGGGTATAGTCGTAATCAAGGTATAGCGATATATAGTAGCTATCTGTAAGTAACCCCCAAGTGCTATAGTGATCGATATACGCTACGGGGCATGGCGTTCCAATGTCCATGCTCAGAAGACGTAAGGCATATCGGTACGACCGCTTGGCCTTTGTTGGTCTCACCAACGAGTAAATCAACCTTCTAAAAAAAGGTAACCGCTGGAATGATTTCACACAAAACCTAATTCCATTGTGCTCAATCACTTTTATGTGATTGCGCGACTTTGCAATGGTACTACCGCATACAGGGAACTGGTTTCGGATATCGAAAACCAAATCGCTATGCGATATAAATTCGGGGTTAAGTTCAAAATCCATTTTCACGCTACACTTTTTTAAACCAGATCATCATATAAAAAACAAACTAACCATACAATTTAACCTTTTGGTTAATTATGCAAATATACTAGATTATTCAAACTGAAAACAATGATTAACTAACTATTTTAACCTTTTGGTTAAAATAGTTAGTTTCAAACCAAACACTCTACTTATTACTCATCTTTAGGCGTTTGAGAATATTCTCTTTTGCCTTTTCGGCAACGTAGTACACAACAGGTACAATAATAAGGGAGAGTAACATTGAGCTGGTCATCCCACCAATAAGAGCCCAACCCAAACCATTTTTCCACTCGCTACCTGGGCTTTGCGACAATGCTATTGGGAGCATCCCCACAACGGTGGAAATGGCGGTCATTAGAATTGGCCTAATACGCAAACGTACTGCTGTAACAATGGCTCGGAGCATGTCGGAACCCTCACTACGCAGCGCATTAATAAAATCAACAACCAGAATGGCATTTTTGGTAACCAAACCAATAAGCATAATCATACCCAGCATGGTAAAAATGCTAATGGTTTCCTGCGCCAAAGCCAGCGCAAGCAGCGCACCTATTATTGAGAGAGGAATTGAGAACAGAACCACAAATGGGTGTAAGTAGCTTTGGTAAAGAGCCACCATAACTAGGTAAACCAGAACAATGGCAATTAGAATGGCTATACCCAAGCTACCAAAAGCATCGCCCTGATACTTCAGATCGCCCTCCAAAACATAGGTTATCCCATTGGGTCGCTTTGTAGTGCTAAGCAGCTGCTGAATATCGGCACCAACATCGCCCACAGCACGCCCAATGGCCTGTGCCTCCAGGCTAACCGATGAGATACGTCCATAACGCTCTAGCCGCGAAGCACCGCTCTCCTCTGTAATGGTTGCAAACTGTTCTAACTTTACGGTTTGCCCCATATTATTAAGAATTGCCAGCGCCCTTACATCGTCAACTGATTTGCGATTAAAAGCATCGAGTTTTATGTTGATATCATACTCGTAATCGCCCTGTTGAAATTTACTATCGGCATTCCCACTAAACGAGGTTTGAATGGTTGCTCCTACCATTTGGGGTGTGAGCCCTAGGCGAGCCATCTTCTCCTTATCGAAACGGATAACCAGTTCGGGACTACCCTGCTCAATAGTTAGCTTAGCGTTGTTGGTTCCTGGAATACGCTTAATTTGAGCTAGCATGTGCTGCGCAAACAACATTAGAGTGTCCTTGTTGGAGCCCTGAAACACAATTTGAATAGGGTTCTCATCGGCACCACCAACAAGGCTAACAATGGCGGTACGCACTTTTACACCAGCAAATTGACTATTTAACTCATTCTCCAACTTCTTAAAAAAGCGCGAAGCAGAAATGCTACGCTGCTGCTTATCTATCAGTTTAACGCTAATCTCAGTTTTCTCGCTCCCCGATTGCACTGCAAGCATTCCAGTGGATTTACCAACAGAAGTGTAAACCCCAACAACTTCGGGCTTTGCGCTTATGTACTCCTCTATACTGCGGGTGGCAATGTTGTTCTGCTTAAGAGTATAGCTCTTGGGGTACTCAACCGTAATAATGCCCTCGCCTACATCGCCCATGCTAACAAACTCGGTCCCAACAAAGCCTCCACCCACAAGCATAAACGACGACAGGAAGAGCACTAGTGCAGTAACAAGTGTAATAAACTTATGCTTAAGCGACCAGATAAGCAACGCCTCAATACCGCCGGCAAAAGCATCGATTCCCTTTTCGAAGTTGAGCACAATGGTGTTCCATATGTTGGTTTTGGTTAGCACCTGCAACTTAGAGAAGCGCGATGTTAGCAAAGGGATTACCGTAAGCGCAGCAAAAGTGCTCACCACAACAGCAATAACCACAACCATGGCAAATGGGCCTATCATGGGTGATATTATGCTCTTTGATATGGCCACAGGGAAAAAAACAACAATAAGCACAAGCGATGTTGAAATAACCGTAAGGTTAACCTCCTTTACTCCATCCAACGTAGCCTGCCAACGATTTTTCCCCATCTCAAGGTGGCGGTACACATTCTCAAGTACCACAATGGCATCATCAACAAGGGTTCCAATAATAAGCGAAAGGGCAAGTAGCGTCATTAAGTTTAGCGTATAGCCAAACATGTAAATACCCACAAAGGTTGATATAAGAGAAAGCGGAACGGAAATCATAACAATAAGGGCGTTCCGTCCACTGTGTAAAAAGAATATCATAATAAGAGTAACTAGCACAATGGCATATATTAAATCCTTGGTAACCCCTTGTGCTGCCTCTTCAATAATAATGGAACCATCCTGAGGGATAGAAAACCTTAGCCCCACGTTGGCATACTTCTGCTCCAACTGGTTAAGGGTGCTCTTAAGTGCTTTACTTACCTCAACTGTATTGGCATCCTGATTTTTGCGAATCTCTAAACCCACCGATTGCTCCCCATTTACACGGTAAATGGTTGACGGCTCCTTTAATGCACTTTGTACATCGGCAACATCGGCAACGCGAACCAACGAACCATCGGGTAAAAAGGCAACGGTCTGGTTGGCAATATCGGGAACCGTTGAGAACTTCCCCGACATGCGCAGTAGCGTTTGCCCGTTGCTACCCTTAATCTTTCCTGCGGGATAATCGAAGTTTGACCCATGAATTGCCTCTACCACTTGCAGTATGGACAAGCCGTACGCATCTAACTTCTGATGGTTTACGTTTACTTGTACCTCACGGGGGGTCTCGCCAATAAAAGTAATCTCGCCCACCCCCTCAATTCGTGCAAGTTCTGGTTTAATGCGGTACTCTAGCTCATCAAAAAGTTTATTTGCAGGCATATTAGCCATAACGCCAACGGTAAGCACCGGCATATCGTCCATGGATATTTGTGTAACCGAGGGTTCCTTTGCATATACAGGTAGCTCCCCTTTAATAGATTGAATTTTGCGCACAGCCTCGTTCACAACAGGGTCCACATCGGCATCAACCTTTAAGCTAACAATTACAAGGGAAACACCTTCTTGCGAAATGGATCTTACCACATCTACATTGGAGAGACTAGCTACGGCCTCCTCAACCTTTTTGGTTACACTACTTTCCACCTCTACTGGCGAAGCACCAGGGTAAACAGTAACCACAGTAAAAATTGGAGCAGTCCATTTAGGTAGCAACTCATAGTTAAGGCCACGCATACCCATAAAACCTAGGAAGCAGAGCACTGCAAATATTACAACCACTAGGGTTGGTCGCTTAACCGATAGTTCTGAAATATTCATTGCAATTCATTTTAAGTGGATTGATTAATGCTATTAGGCCTAAACAGGGTTTAACACCCTAACCTTAGTGCCCTGCTCAAGGTTTATTTGGCCCGATGTAATTACTCTCTCCCCTTCCTTAAGCCCACTAATTACTACTAAAACTTCCTCATTAATAGGGTTAACCCTAATGTTACGAAGCACTACAGAATCCCCCTCAAGCACAAATATCGATGGGCTTAGCACGCTACCCACCAAACTTTTTCGGGGAATAACCAGCTGTTGCTCGTTGCTAGAGAATATAAATGTGGCACGGCCACCCATGCCGCTACGCAAACGGAACTGTGAGTTCGGAATTTGAACCAACACCTCGTAACGCCCCGATTGTGTTGCGCTAACACCAACCTCCTTTACTTTTCCCCTAAACGGCTCCCCATTATATGCATCGGCAGTAATAGCTACAGGCATACCAATGGCAACTCTTAGCACATCCCGCTCACTAAGTCTAGCACAAAACAACAAGTCATTCTGCTGTGCAATGCTCATCACTGGCATACCAGGAACCATTAGCGCACCTAGTTCAATGCTTTTGCTGGTTACATAACCATCAAAGGGTGCCGTAATTATGGTATTATCAATTTGCTCTTTTAAAGATGCCACATTGGTTAATGCATTCTGGTATCCCAGTTTAGCTCCCTCTAGCTGCTGCTGAGTAATTGCCTCTCTATTAGCGAGTGCCTCAAATCGTTGCAAATCGGTTTGGGCATTGGCTAGGCTAAGCTCTGCCAATGCAAGCTGCTTCTCGAGCAAGCTACGCTGAACCGCTACAAGCACCTGCCCTTTCTGCACAAAATCGCCAACCGCACAGTTAACTGAAAGAACAATCCCCTGAGTTTCGGAGAGAATTGCCACCTCCTTTAGGGGATTAAAAATGCCGCTCTCCGTAATGCTTTGTGTGGCATAACCTGTAACTACAGCTGTTACCTCTACGGGTACAAGAGCGCTATACTCTGTCATGGATTTTAACTCCTCGTCAAGCATTGCCTTACTTCCCAAAAGCCTAAGAACAACTAGCACCACAATGCCCATAACTATTACGGAAATAAGTATTCCTTTATACCTTTTCATAATGACCAAATTTTAACGGTTTAACAATTGCCCTTGGGCCTTGAGTAAATTAAGCTGCGCAGTTTTAACCTGATAAAGCGCATTGTTGTAGCTAAGCTCGGATTGGGTGAGCTCATTATCGGCAATAAGCAAATCGGTTAGACTAACCGCTTGCTGGTTATAGCCAGAAAGAGTAACCCCATAAACCTCACGAGCCATATCCAACACCGCAGAATAATGGGCAAGCGCCACAAGGCTATTGCTATAATTCAATTCTGCATCGCTAATATTTTTGGTAAGCAGCTGGTTTAGCTGTTCCTGCTGAAACCTAAGCTGCTTAACCTGCACCTGCTGCTGCTGTAACTTAGAGCGCTTTGCAAAGCCATTAAATATTGGAACGCTGATATTAAGCCCAACTACTCCTGCTTTGCTAAAGCGATCCTTTTCTCCATCAAAAAAATCGAACTCATCGCGCATACCCTGATAGTAGTGCTGAGCATAAAAGGCAACAGAGGGTAGATACTCCTGTTTAGCTGATTCTTGTTGCAGCTCAGCTATTTGTAGCTGCTTTGCCATTAGCCTAAATTCAATAGTAGTTGATGGGACTAGTACCTCGCTTTTTGTGGCAAGGGAACCCGCTTGGTTCAATGAATCAGTAAGCACAAGCTTAGCTTGCAGATTAAGGCCCATTAAGAACTTTAGGAGATTTTCCTGCTGAGCAAGTTGTACACCCAGCAGTTCGGCATCGGCCTGTACCTTAATACGATCCTTGGCAACCCTAAGAGCATCAGCATTACGAGCAATACCCTTATTAGCCATGCTAGTTGTAATGTTCTCTATACGCTTAATATTGGCCACAGTGGAGTCCAATACACGCTGTTGCTGCTGCATCATTAAGCACAGGTAGTACAGCTGCGAAACTTGGAATACCAACTCCTCTTGCTTTTGCTCAACCGAAAGCCTTTGCACATCAACCAACTGGGTAAGAACTCGCAAACTGGTGTAGTAGCTCTGATTATATAGCAGCAACGATACTTTTATTCCACTATTCCAATCGTACTTTGTACCAAACTCCACAGGTATGCTGCCCGACTGCCCAAATACTTCGCCCGGAATAACCATTTTAGGTATGGCATAATTGTACCCCAAGGTGCTATAAGCCTCAACTTGAGGATAAAGAGCACTCTGCCCCTCTCTCCGCTGAAGTAATGCACGTTGCAGCTCCAAATCGGCAATCTTTATGGTATGGCTATTTTGCAAAGCCATGCTAACAGCAGCTTCAAGGGATAGAGAAACCTCATTATCCTGTGCAAACATTGGCAATGCGCTCCATCCCGCTAGCACTGCCATAAAAATCAACCTCCTTATTCCCATTTGCTCATAGTGTTAAGTAAAACCCAATGTATAAATCAAAAAAACTGTCTTTCAAAAGCAACTTTACCCTGACATGTACTTACCGACCGTTCGGTTTGCTTTTCGCTCAAATTTTTTTGTCCACCTAGAAATTGAGGCAGCAATACCACCATTGGACAAAAAATCAAAATGAAAAAGATGATAAATCCCCTGAACCAATAGTTTCTAAAACCCACATTCCGACCATTCGGTATGCCATTTGAGCAAAAAAAACGCCTGCTTACTGCGTTTTAATCTGGTTGTAAATACCCATCCAGATATTAAAAATCTCACCTGGCATCTCCTCCAACTTCCCCTCTAGTATTTGGTGCATACCAATACCATCGTTAAGCGCAACAAAAATCCTTGCTAGCTGCAAATCGCTCATGGAAGTAGCTATCTCTCCATTAGCCCGAGCATTCTTAAAAACCTCAACCCATGCAGCGCGTTCCTTTGCGTGCATTAGATCTATTTTCTCTGGAAACCCAGGTACAATACGCAGAGCATCAAAAGCTAAGCTAAAATAGTTAATTGCCATACGGCCATCAACCGATTCAATTTCATTTTTAAGCCCATCAAAAAAACCAATCATACGCTCAAGGTAAGCTACCATAAACTGCTTAAGATTGTGCATAGGCATTCCATTAAAAAGAAGCTCCTGGCTGGCTAACAAATAGTTATCGATAATCTCAGAGAATAAGGTCTCTTTGCTTGGAAAGTAGTGATAAAACGCACCCT
>DHVO01000127.1 GCA_002412705.1 Bacteroidales bacterium UBA5206
AGAACAATCATAAACACAACAATCATGCGTATTCTAATACTTTGTACCGGAAACTCCTGCCGTAGCCAAATGGCCGAAGGTTTCCTAAAATCATTCGATACCTGCACCGAGGTGTTTAGCGCAGGAACAAAGCCCTCTGGCGAGGTTCATCCGCTGGCCATAAAAGCCATGGGCGAGGTGGGTATCGATATCACCCAAAACAAACCCAAAAGTGTTGACGAGTTCCTTGGTCAGGACTTTGACTATGTGATTACCGTTTGTGGTGGAGCAAACGAGTCGTGCCCAGCATTTACAGGCAATGTAAAGCAGCGTTGGCACATCGGTTTCGATGACCCAGCCGATGCCACAGGAACCGAAGAGGAGAAGATGGTTATGTTCCGCAGGGTGAGGGACGAGATTAGAGAGGCCTTTAAGTCGTTTCATAAAAGTCAAATAAAGGGTGAACATGGATGCTGCTGCGGATAACAAGGACATTAAGAAGGTAGTACAACAGAAGTACTCCCTAATTGCCAATCAGCAAAAATCGGGATGCTGCTGTGGCTGTGGTTGTGGCGATGATGAGCCATCAACCGATTACACCGTGTTTAGCGAGAGCTACGATAGCCTAAAGGGCTACACCCCCGATGCCGACCTAAACCTAGGCTGTGGCCTGCCCACGCAGTTTGCGCAGATTAAAACTGGCGATACCGTTGTTGATTTGGGCTCGGGCGCAGGCAACGACTGCTTTGTGGCTCGTGCAGAGACTGGCGAAACGGGTCGCGTTATTGGTGTTGATTTTACCGATGCCATGCTTGACAAGGCCAAAGCAAACGCCGCAAAGATGGGCTTTAGCAACGTTGAGTTTGTTAAGGGCGATATTGAGGACCTTCCGTTGGAAAGCAGCATTGCCGATGTGGTGGTTAGCAACTGTGTGCTAAATCTTGTTCCCAACAAGGAACTGGCTTTTAGCGGTATTTACAGGGTGCTAAAATCGGGTGGGCACTTTAGCATTAGCGATGTTGTGCTTAAGGGTGAGCTGCCCGATGGGCTGCGTAACAAGGCCGAGATGTATGCCGGTTGCGTTGCGGGAGCAATCCAAAAGGATGATTACCTAGCAGGATTAACCCGTGCAGGCTTTGTAAATATCACTGTACAAAAGGAGAAAGAGGTTGAAATCCCTGAGGGTATACTACTTGGCTTCCTAAGCCCCGATGAGCTACAAGCCTACAAAAGCAGCGGGACAGGTATCTATAGCATAACTGTTTACGGAGAGAAACCCTAGCTTCCACCAAACCTAAACCTTACTCAGAATGTCTGACTCAAAAAAAATCGGCTTTTTCGAGAAGTACCTAACCCTTTGGGTAGCCCTGTGCATTGTTGCGGGTATAGCTATTGGTAGCTTTGCTGGCGATAGCATCAGCTTTTTAAGCAGCATGGAGGTGTATAGCGTTAACATCCCTGTGGCAGTTCTTATATGGGCAATGATTTACCCCATGATGCTTCAGGTTGATTTCTCATCAATAAAGAATGTGGGCAAGCGCCCTAAGGGATTGCTGCTAACGCTTGTGGTTAACTGGCTTATTAAGCCCTTTACCATGGCGTTTTTTGCATGGATATTCTTTACCAAGCTTTACGGCGCATTCATTAATCCCGAACTGGCTGGCGAGTATATTGCTGGTGCCATAATACTGGGGGCGGCTCCGTGTACCGCTATGGTTTTTGTTTGGAGCTACCTAACCAATGGCGATGCTAACTACACGCTGGTTCAGGTATCGGTAAACGACCTAATAATTCTTGTAGCCTTTGTCCCCATTGTGGGTTTGCTACTGGGCATAACCGATGTTACCATTCCGTATGAGACCCTAGTGGCATCGGTGGTGATATTTGTGGTTGTTCCCTTGGTGGCGGGTTACGCCACAAATCGCCTGCTGATTAAAAGCAAGGGCGAGGAGTGGTTCAAGAACCAGTTCCTTGCAAGGCTAAAACCCGTGTCGATAATTGCGTTGCTAACCACGTTGGTTCTGCTGTTCGCCTTTCAGGGGCAAACCATTATTGATAGGCCGCTAATTATTCTGCTGGTAGCCGTTCCACTGGTTATACAAACCTACTTTATCTTTTTCATTGCGTGGTACGGAGGCCGTATGCTTAAGCTGCCGCACGCCATTTGCTCACCTGCTGCAATGATTGGCGCCAGCAACTTCTTTGAGCTGGCTGTGGCTGTGGCCATATCACTGTTTGGGTTGCAATCGCCAGCAGCAATGGTTACCGTTGTGGGTGTGCTTGTTGAGGTTCCCGTAATGCTATCGTTGGTTTGGTTTGCCAATAGAAACAGGTACTAACCGCTTTTTTTACGATACAGAAAACCCTGACTGGCTGGCTGCTGGTCAGGGTTTTTTTGATTATGATTCCTTAATCCTCAAGTAGCTCTTTCTCCCAAACGATAGGTAGTAAGCAATTGGGAGTGCGCAAATAATTAGTGGAATTAAGTAGTATCGTTCGTTAAAGTTATTTGTAAGGCTTAGTATTGTTGGGATTATTGCAACAGGGAGCGCTGCTAGTATAACTCCAAACCTTAGTCCCTTAATGGTTACTCGCTTGGGCTCATTATTGTCAAGATGTAGCGTAAGGGTTTGGCTCCCGCACCAATCTATTTTGGCAGTAACGGCATATTCCCCTTGGGGTAGGCTAAACTCCTTGGTTTCACCTGGACCAATTTTGCCAATTAGGTTGTTGTTTGCATAAATCCTATAGTTGCGTCCAAGGTCTAATAGCTGGGTGTTTCTGTTGATGATAAGATTAGGCATTGTGTATTCTGTTAGTTTCTATTTTACTCTCTGCTCAATATTAAATTCAATATTCCATTTCTTTACGTACTCTTCAATTGGGCCAAGGCCAATCTCTTTGCGGCGCTGGTTTACGTATTCAGGGTCGATTAGCTTATACAGCACGTATTTACCCGTCTCTGTATCGGTGGTTATTTGTGAGCCGTACACCTGGGGTAAGCCCTTGTACATGTTAATTCTATCCTCTAGCATGGCTAGGTGACGACCTTTTGATTCGCCCTTAAGCACCGATTCCCTGAGTAATGGCAAATACCGCTCCTCTACTTCTACAGGTGCATGTTGGATTACCAGCCAAAGAATCATGTTGGCTCTATCGCCAACTACACTTGTACCAACCCAGCCTCTTGTTTCTATAATCTCAATAACCTCTTTTTCGTTAATGCTGTCCTGTTTGGCAATTGTTTCCCAAAAGAAGTCCATCTCTTCCGAGCCTCTTCCAAACTTTTCTAACGCCTCATTGTAAAGCAGCCGTAGGGTTTGATCCTTAACATATATTTTCTCTAACTTTTCCTTTAGGGGCTTATCAAAGTCTTTCTCGTACTCGTCTAGGTTGGCTTGTACTAGCTCAAGTATGCTATTCCACTGCGATGTTTCCCTAAGCCCCTTTAAGTCGGAGTCCTTACTCATCCACTTTGTGTTATAATAACCAGCGTTAGCCGCGTCCCTTAAAAACGATAGTGCACTTGTTGTATCGTTCCCTAGTGAGCAAGCGCAAGCCGCATTGTAGTATATGCTAGCATCGAGTTTTTCGTGTTGCAGAGCCTGTTGGTAGGTTTTGCAAGCATCGATGTACTTTTTCATGCTTAGCAGGCTATCGGCTTTGCTTAGTAGTACGTTTTGCTGTTGGGCGTATATTGTGCTAGTAATAAGTATTAAAGCGCTAACAATAAGTGATTTCATAAATGTAGAGTGTTACGAATTAATGGTGATGTTTAGTTGTTAAATTATTCATTTATAACATTCTCTCCAACCCCAGAACCGAAAATGTGGTTTCGCTGTACTCCCTATCACCTTTTATTGAGGTTATTTGGGTAAATCCGCATTTATGCCAAAACCGGATGCCTTTCCAGTTCTTTAAGTGAACCCCAAGCCCTAGTGCAGCGTAACCATTGGCCTTAGCGTTGATGGCAATAAAATCAATAATCTCTTTGCCATACCCCATCTGTTGGTACTCTGGGTGTATTAAAAAAATGCTAATCCATAGTACCCTTTCGTTAGGGTAGCCATGGTAGAGGTCAAAAAAACCAATTGGGGTAGATGTTTCTTTCTTTAATATGGCTCTAAGTTGATACCTGTTTTTTGTAGCACCTTTAATGGGAGGTAAGTCTCCATTTCTAAAGCAGTTTTCAATGTAATGTGGTTCAAAGTTATCTCCCTCTAAAAGAGCCTTGTTGGCCCATGAATTACAAATTGCTTGTAGCCGATTGGTGTCTGATGGTATCGCTTCTCTAATAAGCAGGTTGAGCGTTTCAAAGGTTTCTGGCGTTAATGATAGCATGTAATAATCATTTTTGTGTGAATATAGGCATTTTGTTATGGGTAAGTTGTTTGGGTATCACCTGGATTTAAATAATTGGTTGCTGGAATTAGGATTCAAGTGCTGATTTTAGTTGAAAGCAAAAGGATTAGGGGGTTGTCTTTAAGGGCTATGTCTGTTATATTTTGCGAATGCTATAAGCTTCAACGCTTTATTCCCTACCTTTGTACCACACATAATATCCATAACAGTTGATAGATTCCATTCTAAGCCGCTTAGGGTTTACATCCCTTATGCCCATGCAGAAGGCTGCCATTTCTGCCATATCCCAAAACGATAGGGTTATTCTGCTCTCGCCAACAGGCTCGGGCAAAACGCTGGCATATCTTATTCCTGCCGTTGAGTACATAAACCCGCAACAGGAGGGCGTGCAGGTTCTGGTAATTGCCCCTTCGCGCGAGCTGGTGCTGCAAATTGAGCAGTACTTTAAGGGTATGGGTACGGGCATTAAGGTGAACGGTTGCTATGGTGGTCACCCCATGTGGATTGAGGAGCAGAACCTGTCGCAGCCCCCAGCGCTACTGGTGGGTACTCCGGGTAGGCTGCTCGACCATTTGCAGAGCCAGAACTTTAACCCCGCATCGGTTGGTATGGTTATCCTCGATGAGTTTGATAAGGCGCTGGAGTTCGGCTTTCACAACGAGATGTCGGCCATACTGCAAATGCTGCCCAACGTAACCAAGCGCGTGCTTATATCTGCCACCCAAACCGATGAACTCCCTGAGTTTGCCCGTATGGATGGAGCCACCACGCTTAGCTTTTTACCCGAAGCCGAGCAGGAGGCGCAGCTAAGTCTACACGTTGTTCGCTCGGCCGAGCGCGATAAGGCCTACACGCTGCTACACCTGCTGTACCACCTAAAGGGCGAGCCTGCCATAGTGTTCCTCAATCATCGCGAGGCGGTGGAGCGTATCTATAATATCCTTGCCGATAATGGTGTTCACCCAACGTTTTATCACGGAGGGCTCGATCAGCATGTGCGCGAGCGCGCCCTTGTTAAGTTCCGCAACGGTAGCGCAAATGTTTTGGTTTGTACCGATTTGGCCTCGCGTGGCCTCGATATTCCAGAGGTAAAGCATATTATTCACTACCACCTCCCAACCACCGAGGATGCCTTTGTGCATCGCAATGGGCGCACAGCCCGCATGAATGCTACGGGCGCATCGTACCTTGTGCTAAGTGGAGAGGAGTGCGTTCCTGCCTATATTGCAGAGGAACCCACGGAACTTATCCTTCCCAATACGCTAACACCGCCTAAAGCACCGCGCTTTACCACGCTATACATAGGCAAGGGCAAAAAGGATAAGGTTAACAAGATTGATGTTGTGGGATTCCTTACCCAAAAGGGTGGCCTGCGTAAGGAGGAGATTGGCCTTATTGAGAGCAAGGATTTCTTTACCTACGTGGCCGTGGCATCGGACTGCGTCCCAAATTTACTAATGCGCGTTAAGACCGAGCGCATCAAGAACATGAAAACGGTAATAGAGGTGTCGCTTTAGCGATTATCATATATTTGTAGGAGTAATAGGGGCTAAACAATGAATGTGGTTTACATCATAGGGATATTTCTTTCGTTTTTTATCTCGTTCCTTCTCCTTACCAAAAAGGGGAAGGGGCTACCCGATAAGGTTTTAGCCATATGGATGGCTGTTGTGGGGCTACACCTATTTAGCTACTACATATACTACTTAGGCTACTGGGGGAAATTCCCGCATCTAATTGGTGTGTTTGCTCCAGTGCCCCTTCTTCATGGCCCCCTATGCTATTTGTATGCTCTGTTCTCTATTCGTAAGGAGCGGCGGTTAAGGGCTTTGGATTTTGCCCACTTTATTCCCTTGGTGGCCGCATACCTTTACATGATTCCCTTCTTTTTGTTCACAGCCGAGCAAAAGGTACTTGTTGATAAAGGGCTTATAGATGATTTTGGCACCTTTACGGAGCTGCTGCTGGTTGCTTTTGCCGTATCCGGATTAAGTTACTCGGTACTTTCCTATAGGCTTATTGGCAGGTACCAACGGTTAATTGGGAACAACTTCTCGTACGATGAGCAAATAGACCTATCCTGGCTACGCTACTGCATTTGGGGCATTGCGGCTATTTTTATTGTTGTAACCATTGGCTCAATTCTAACCGAGGGGTTAAAGCTTAACCTTGGCTTCGATATCAATATAGTTTACTACTCCCTTGTGGTAATTTTTATTTTATGCATTGGTTACTTTGGCATTAGGCATAAGGATATTTTTTCTGATAATGTGCAGCAGCCAAGCCTGCAAATCTATGAGGCCAAAACTCAGGGAGAGTATAAAAAGTCGGGGTTGGATAGCGATACCGCAGCATTGCTACATAAGGAGCTTATTAGGGTGATGGAGTCCCAAAAGTTGTTCCTTGAGCCTAAGCTTACCCTTGGCACTCTTGCCGAGCAGCTAAAGGTATCGGTAAACCACCTTTCGCAGGTTATTAACCAGTACGAGGGTGTAAATTTTCACGATTTTGTTAATAGGTACAGGGTTGATGAGTTTAAGAGCCGCATTGCCAATACCAAGTACAAGGGATTTAGCCTGCTGGCTATAGCTTTCGATTCTGGTTTTAACTCCAAATCATCCTTTAACCAAATCTTTAAAAAATCAACAGGGCTTACCCCATCTCAATATCTTGAGCGTTCTGCAAAGGGGTAACTCGCATTTTCTTTTATTTTTTTGGTGTTTGGTTAATTGCTTTGTAATCAACTGTAAAGACGCTTGTGCCTATAGGTTTGCACCACAACTTTGTCCGTGCGTATAGGTGTGAACGATTGGCTTTGGGCTGTATCGCAACTTTGTCCTCGAATCAAAAAAATGGAGGACAAATATGCTTACCGTTCANNTTTTGGTTTGGTGCAGGGTATTTAAGCCATCACACCGCTGGAAATCCATTCCACCTAAAGTTGTCGGGCATACTTGGTGTAGTTGGTTTGCTTGCACCTGTTGCCGTGGCTTTGGCTTTTATGCTTCCCAATAGGGCGCTGCGCAACGATTTCTTCTCTCGGTTTTTCAATTTTCGTGGCATTAAACCCATATACATTGCGCTTACCCTTTTGCTGATGCTTGCAAGCATTCTGCTGGCGCAGGCCATATCGTTGCTGTTTGGCTATAGCGCTACGCAGTTTCGTTTTGCCGAGCATTACTCGTTTACTTCAAGTGTGCTACCCGTTATGTTTATTCTAATTGTGGCTCCTTTGGTTGAGGAGCTGGCTTGGCACTCCTATGGCACCGACTGCTTACGTCAGCGGTTCAGCCTGTTTACCACATCGGTAATATTTGCGCTGTTCTGGGGTGTTTGGCACTTCCCGTTATCAACCATCGAGGGCTACTACCATAGCAACGTGGTTGAGTCAGGGGTTATCTACTCGCTCAACTTCCTTTTTAGCCTTATACCCTTTGTGCTTATCATGAACTGGCTGTACTATAAGGCCAATCGCAATATCCTTGTTCCCATAGTTTTTCATATTACCGCTGGCCTTTTTAATGAGATTTTTGCAACGCACCCCATGAGTAAGGTTATCCAAACTGGGCTGCTAATTATTGTTTCGGTGGTTATTGTGCTGCGTGAGCGCAGCTTCTTTTTCGGTAAAGAGTATTTATCATAATTAGTTTATAGAGATGAAAAGAGTTTTTCTTTTTCTGGTTACGCTAATATTACTAAGTGGCGTAGCGTTTTCCCAAAATCTTACGCAGAGCGTTAGGGGTGTGGTGGTTGATGCATCTACAGGTGAAGCGCTAGTTGGCGCAACAGTTATACTTGTGGGAGTAGAACCAATTGTTGGTACTGCAACAAACGTTGATGGCGAGTTTCTGTTGGGAAGCGTGCCCATGGGTAGGCATAGCTTTAAGGTTAGCATGGTGGGCTATCTGCCTTTGGTGGTTAATGAGCAAATGGTTACCTCAAGCAGGGAACTTAATCTGAAAGTGGAGTTGCACAAATCGGTTACCGAACTGGATGCTGTTGTAGTTAGCGTTAAAAAGGATGTGCCGCTAAACTCCATGTCAACGGTTAGTGCGCGTCAGTTTACGGTTGAGGAGACGCAGCGCTATGCTGGTGGAATGAATGACCCCGCTCGTTTGGCCTCATCGTTTGCGGGGGTGGCAACGCCTTCGGTTAGCAGCAATGGCATCTCGGTTAGGGGGAATAATCCCGGTGGATTGCTTTGGCGCGTTGAGGGAGTGGAGATTCCCAACCCCAACCACTTTGCCAACCTTACTGTTGTTGGGGGCGGCATGATGACCGTGCTTAGCAACCAGATGGTAGCAAACAGCGATTTCTTTACTGGTGGTTTTTCGGCAGAGTATGGCAATGCCCTTTCGGGTGTGTTTGATATTAAGCTAATATCTGGAAATGAGCGCAAGCGGAACTACACACTACAGGCGGGCATGCTGGGTATCGATTTTGCCACCGAAGGCCCTTTTGCCCATGGCAAGCAGGCAACCTATGCGCTAAACTACCGCTACTCGGCAATGGGGCTAATTGCTCCCTTCCTTCCCGATGATGCGGGTATCCTAAGGTATCAGGATTTTTCGGCTAAGCTTACCTTCCCAACTAAGCGGGCAGGCACTTTCACCGTTTGGGGGCTTGCTGCTTTAGACGGAGTTGATATGAATGCATTGGAAAGCACGGAGTGGGAGGCCAATACCGATAGGGATAACTCCCAAACGGCGCTTTACATGTATGCGGCAGGCCTATCGCATAGGGTTAACCTTACAGGGAAATCGTACCTAAACACCTCCGTTGCAGCAACAGGTAGTGGGTTAAGTCATGAGGAGCAGCGCGTTCAGCTAGATTTGTCGGAGTTGCCACAGTCCGATGTGGAGAATAA
>DHVO01000153.1 GCA_002412705.1 Bacteroidales bacterium UBA5206
ATAAACGACATCAAACA
Organism: Bacteroidales bacterium UBA5206; assembly: GCA_002412705.1. Lineage (GTDB taxonomy): Bacteria > Bacteroidota > Bacteroidia > Bacteroidales > Tenuifilaceae > UBA5206. Next base: position 18 of record DHVO01000153.1, read on the forward strand.
TAGCTTTGAATCAAGCTCCAGAAGCTGCTCAAGTTCACCTTTTGCAATTAGCGGCGCGCTCATCCAACAAGCGCCATAGCCCATATCAACGGCAGCAAGGAGAAGATTTTCAGCACAACCACCCACACTCTGTATATCGGGAGAGTTACGCATTTCATTTATCTCGGCATGAGTAAGGGTTACCCCCTTCTCTAGAATTGTTTCGTACTCCTGTGTAGCAATAGCAATAAGCGCTGGCGCATTCTCAAAAAAAGTGGCAAAAAACTCAACCTGTTTTTTCACAACTCTGGACATCCTAGAATTATTCTCGGGCAACGCATGTATCTTCTCCCTAACAGCAGCAGCCATACGCTTTAGCAAGTCCTTGTTGGTAATCACCACAAAGTTCCATGGTTGGTAATTGTTTACACTTGGCGCCAAGCTAGCCAGCCGCACCATCTCCATTAAGTCTGACTTGACCACTGGTTCCGGTTTAAACTGCCTAATACTTGTTCTTGCCTCTATAACTTTTCGCAATTCCATATCTTCAATTTTTTTCAGTGCTAAAAAATATCAACATAAACACCATTTACGAAAGATAGTAAAATAAAACGAAAACCGTTTAGACGTTGCATACGGAGAAGATCAAAATAGCGAAGAGGAATAACAGTAACAATTATGAATTCCAGTCTATAACTACGCTGTTTGTGGCTTCTCTTTTGTTCTCTTGCTAACCAAGTAAACTCCAACAAAAACAAGAGATGCTGCAAGAACCTTAAGGGTTGTTAAACTATCCTGCCCCACAATTACTGCCACAAGAGTTGCAATTACTGGCTGGGAGTAAATATATATGCTAACCGTTGTGGCTCTTACATACTGTAAGCCATAGGTGTTAAAAAGGTAGGCTAAAAAAGTAGGGCCAATTAGCACAAAGGCTATAGCAGCATAAATACTTGAGGGGATGGTTTGCCAATTAGTCTTTACCAAATCGGGTAATCCAAATGGCAATACAGCAATAAGTCCTACAAGAAAAACATTCTGCATTACAACAACTGGCTTGTACTTAACCATTAATGGCTTAACCACAACCAAATACCCAGCATAGGCTAGGGCATTAATAAAAGTAAGAAGGTTACCCCAAAAGTACTCGGAGCTAAAACTAACAGCACCACGAGATGCAATAATCATAAGAGCCCCTGTTGCTCCTATCACAATGCCAACAATACGCAAAGGAGTAATTTTTTCGCCAATGGCCAATGAGGCAATAAGCATTACCAACACGGGATTAAGGGTCATAATAATTGCCGAATCTATTGGTGATGTGTACCTAAGACCCGTAAGAAACATCAGTTGATTTATGGCTACCCCCAAAAGGCCTGCGGCTATCACACGAGGCCAATCCTCCCGCAATATGCGCTCACGTTTCATCCTGAAAAAGTTGAGAGAGAAGAAAAGAGCCAATGCTGTTATTACCCTAAGCAACGTGAATCCAGCTGGTTGTAGGTAGTTTGGCATCACACCTTTTGCTACAGAATAGTTTAGTCCGAATAAAAGGTTTGCCCCAATTATTGCCAAATGCGCTTTGGCTATGTTACTTTTAAACATCAAGTAGGTGTATAGAGTTAGTTTATGTCATGATGACGCAGTGTAAAGACTTGCACAAAAGGATTAAGCTTAATTAAGCTATAACTTAATGCACCATTCCCAACAACAAACATTTTATTCCTAAATTTGTTCCAAAGCAATTGAAACACATTAACTATGGCAACAAACGGCAACGGAAATCCCTTAAGCAAAATTAAGCCACACAAAATAATCCTACCCGTTATTATTGGATTAGCCGCTGTAGCCTACATGTTCTGGAAAGAGTTTGAGCCAGGTTCATTTAGCGCCATAGAATTTGGCAAGTGGACTGTAATATGGCTAGCCGTTGCAATTGTGCTAATGCTTTTCCGTGATATTGGCTACATTCTTAGGCTAATGATACTAACCGATGGGGAGTTTACCTTTCGCAAAGCCCTAAGGGTTATTATGCTTTGGGAGTTTACATCGGCAATAACACCAAGTGCAATTGGAGGAACAAGTGTTGCTATTCTATACGTTAACAAGGAGGGACTAAGCGTGGGCCGGAGCTCTGCGGTTGTAATGGCAACTTCCTTTTTAGATGAGCTCTACTTTATTCTAATGTTTCCCCTGCTGCTTTTTATAGTAAAACCTAGCACGCTGTTTAGCACAGGGCTAGCCAGCACAGGTGATTTCTCTCTTACAAACAACCTACTAATAATTGCGGGGGTTGGATTCTTGGTTAAACTTATTTACGTAGCCATTCTAAGCTACGGATTATTTGTAAACCCAAGGGGACTAAAATGGCTACTGCTATGGATATTTAAGCTACCCATACTTAGACGTTGGAAACATGGGGCTAATGCCGCTGGTTACGAAATCATTTCCAATTCTAAATCATTTAAACAAAAGCCATTATCCTTTTGGCTAAAAGCATTTGGAGCAACATTCTTTTCGTGGACATCAAGGTACTGGGTGGCCAATGCATTACTCTTGGCATTCTTCCCTATTGGCGATCACCTGTTAATCTTTGCCCGTCAACTAGTTATGTGGATTATGATGCTAGTTAGCCCAACCCCTGGTGGCAGCGGCTTTGCCGAGTACGTTTTTACAAAATTTTTAGGAGAATTCATTCCCGTTGAACCCGTTATGCTTGGCTCTGTTGTGGTTGCACTAGCGCTACTCTGGCGCATAGTAAGCTACTACCCTTATCTAATTATTGGAGCCATAATGTTTCCAAAGTGGATTAAGGATAAGTTTATCGACACCGAAACAGAAACTAGCACCGAAGATACCAAGCCAGCAACAGAAAAGGAATTTGCTAAGGAGGAAGAAGTTTACACATAACTTGCCACATTATGAACTTTTATGCAATAACAGGAACTAGCCGCGGAATAGGGAAAGCTATTGCACTAGTTGCACTAGCCGATTCCAACAACCAAGTATTAGGGATTTCAAGAACTTGCACTATTGCAAACGAAGGATACACACATCACTCCCTCGACCTAAACGACACATCCAAAGTTCTGGAATTCAAATTTCCAGACCACAAAAGAATTGAAAAGGCCATTCTTATCAACAATTCGGGTGAGTTGGGCGATGTTAAACTCTTTGCTGAGATAGAGGCTGCAGCCCTTGCAAGAACTATCACCATAAACACTATTGCACCAGCCATTCTAAGCAACCTATTTATAAAATCCTACGCCCACTCTGCCAAGGAAGTGGTAATTATCAACATAAGTTCTGGTGCAGGAAGGCATCCAATTAAGTCTTGGTCGAGCTACTGCGCATCAAAAGCGGGGGTAGATATGCTGTCGCTTGTAATTAGCGAAGAAGAAAAGGCCAATCCCCAAAGTAACATTAGAATACATAGCATTGCCCCTGGCATTGTAGATACGGCTATGCAGGAGAGCATAAGAAGTGTTCAACCCAATCACTTTCCAGACAAACAGCGGTTTGTTGAATACAAAGAAAAAGGGTCACTAAGTGACCCTCACGATGTTGCCATCAAAATTATGTCTGTAATTAACAACCCAACAATTACCGATACATTGCTGGACGTTAGAAAGTTCTAAGCAACCCTAATGCGTTCGCGTACAAACTTAAGCATAGACTCAAACATCAACCTTCCATCGGTATTGCCAAGTTCATCGTCGGCAGCACGTTCTGGGTGAGGCATCATGCCAAACACATTCATCCCTCTATTGCAAATTCCAGCAATATTCTCAACAGAACCGTTAGGGTTAACCTGCTCGGAGATATTTCCATCCTCGTCGCTATAGCGGAACATTATTTGGCCATTCATGCGCATCTCAGCAAGAGTATCTCTGTCGGCATAGTAGCGCCCCTCACCATGGGCGATAGGGATTTTAAACGCCATTTCCCGTGGAAGGTAAGCAGTAAGCGGAGTGGTTTTTGAATCGGGAACAATGAATACATTCTTACAAATGAACTTCTGGCTGTTGTTATGCAGCAATGCACCCGGGAGTAAACCGGCCTCGCAAAGAATCTGGAAGCCGTTACAAACACCAAAAACAAAACCTCCGTTATTGGCAAACTCAATAACCTTTTCCATAATTGGAGAGAAGCGGGCTAACGCACCGGATCTAAGATAATCGCCATACGAGAATCCCCCAGGCAAAACAACTACATCAACACCCTGAAGGTCCGAATCCTTGTGCCAAAGTTCAACCACCTCCTGTTCCATAACGTTTCGAAGAACATAGATCATGTCCTTATCGCAGTTTGACCCTGGGAAAACTACTACACCAAATTTCATCTGTATAAGATTTTATTAGAGTTTGCCGAACACTAAAGTTAATCAGTCTATATGCGTAGCACGCTATTTAGCACCTCTCAAACCGAAGCAAAGGGCGCGCACCCGCCTATGACGCATCAAAGATAGATATAAAAAATTACCTCACAAAGGTAAAAACTCATGGTCATATTACCAGTTTTCAATACCTTAGCTACAAAAAAGATGAGAGCACTCAGAAAAATAGCAACTATTCTGGTTGCAGCCATTCTATTCATAGCAATATTTATTGCCTATTCTACCCTCACTGAGTTCAACCCAGAACCAACAAAAACGGAGTACTCATCAAACTCACCGGACACAATAAACCTGTCTAGCGAAATCACCTTAACCACATGGAACATAGGGTATGGAGGACTTGGTGCCAACATGGATTTTTTTTACGATAATGGCAAGAAAACCCGCGATACCAAGGAAAACACCATTGCAAACCTCGATTCAATTAAAGGCTGGCTAACCAAAAGAAACAGCACAAACTTCTTCCTCCTGCAAGAGGTGGATTTTGGGTCGCAGCGATCGTACAATATAGAGCAGCTGGGTTACATAGCCGAAAGCCTTACTACGCACAATAAAGTAATAGCATTCAACTACCTTGTTGGATTTGTTCCTGTTCCCATATCATCACCAATGGGGCATGTTTCATCGGGGTTAGCGTTGCTATCAAACCCCAACCCCAAATCGGCAGTACGGGTAAGCTACCCTGGATCGTACGCTTGGCCCAAAAAGCTTTTCATGCTACGCCGATGCATGCTGGTTAACAGGTACCCAACTAGCAACGGTAAAGAGCTGGTAGTAATAAACACGCACAAATCGGCGTTCGACGATGGCAGCCTTAAGCAGCAGGAAATGGATAAGATGAAGCAGTTTATTGAGAATGAATACAACCTAGGCAACTACGTCATTGTAGGAGGCGACTGGAATCAGGCACCACCCAGCTTTTCGCTCACAACCTTTGGAAGCAACTATCAGGTTGAATTCTTTAAGCTGATGAATATCACCCCTAACTTTATGCCGCAGGACTGGCAATGGGTGTACGATGAAGAAAAACCTACGAATAGATACCTAAACGAACCCTACCAAAAGGGCAAAACTTACGAAACAATTCTCGACTTCTTCTTGGTTTCGCCTAACATTGAGGTGATATCATGTAGCACTACAAACCTCAACTTCAAGTACTCGGATCACAACCCTGTATCTATAAGCGTAAGATTAAAAGAGTAGGCGGGTTTTAAAACATTGTTTTAGAACATTCTAAACAGCACTTTGTTGGTTAACGAAATAGCTAATTTCGCGGCAAATTTCAAAACCATGAGAGCAAAGGGACTAATTGGCACAACCCTCCTACTAATGCTTATTTCTGGCGCTTTTGCAGCCAACCCAATAGGCAACATTGTAACCACAGAACCTCCAGACAAACTTCCTGAGGCAACCAAGGATAGCTTGGAGGTAACCCTATCGGCCGATATACGCAACAGGCACACTTGGCGCGGTGGCCTTACTTGCGATGCTTGGAACTTCCAACCCACACTAAATTTCACTTGGAGTAACTTTTTGGTTGGAGTTTGGGGTGTTTACACCGTTGACAACAAGTATGCTGAGGTTGACTTTTATGCATCGTACACCTACAAAAGCTTTACGCTTAGCGTGCTCGACTACTTTTGTCCTAACGAAACGCTTGCCGTTAATAGGTTCTTCGATTATAAAGATCAAACCACGCCACACCTAATTGACATCAACCTGCAGTTTAACGGAACCAAGTCGTTCCCTGTTAGAATTTTGGCATCGACCATTGTTTATGGCAACGACAAAAAAGCAGACGATCCCCAAAAGAACAACTACTCTACCTACTTTGAGGCAGGGTACAACTTCGCATCAAAAAAAGGATTCAAATACGACTTTGTGGTTGGGCTAACCCCATTCGAAAGTTTTTACTCAAACAGGCTAAACGTAGTAAACATGGGCTTTAAAGCCTCTAAAAAGATAAAAATCACGCCATCGTATAGCCTGCCAGTATTTGGGCAACTTGTGCTAAACCCATACAAAGAGAACCTTCACTTTGTTTTTGGTATCACCATAGAGTAGGCCATTCGCATCAACATAAGGGAAAGCCGATCGGTTAACCGATCGGCTTTTCTTTTATCACTCTTAAAGCGCCTCCTATCACATCCATTTGCACAAATATAAACTAGCGCTACTTATTTGGCGAACCGCCATCCCAAAAAGGAGATAGAACTTTGCACTTTGCCAAAGTATTTATATTTTTAGCAAGTTTATTGCTTTGAGCAAAATTAAGCATAACCATAAAGGTTAATGCTTCGTAATAAGCATTATTGGCGCCACTTTGGCACTACAATAAACTTCAGACAACTGTTATGAACGTTACCGATCAAGACCTACAATATTTCATATCGGCCCTTAAGAACTATACTAAATATGATTTCAGCGATTATTCTGATAAATCGCTGAAAAGAAGGGTTGAGAAGGTACTTGCAGACCGTAACCTTGATGTAGCAGGTCTTATTACAAGCGTTAAGAACTCCCAAGATTTTGCGGAAACAATTGTAAAAGAGATTACGGTAAACACCACCGAACTTTTCCGTGACCCACAAACATGGCACTTGCTTCGCTCCCGCATTTTACCCAGATTTAAAAACAACAAGAACATCAATATTTGGCACGCTGGCTGCTCAACGGGTCAGGAGGTTTACTCCATGATGATTCTTTTGCACGAAATGGAGCTCTTTGACAAAGCCAAAATATTTGCAACCGATTTGAATAGCGATGTACTTGAAGCCGCCAAGAAAGGCCAATACAAGTATAGATTTAACATAGGATATTTGGATAACTTCGACAAGGTTATAAAGCAGAACCCCTTGAACTACGAGGAGTTTAACGATGTTCCCTACGAGAAGTACTTTGAGATTGATAAAGCAAAGGACACCATCACCATGAAAAAGTTTCTTACGGAGAAGCCCATTTTCCGTAAGCACGACTTGGTTAAGGACGGTAACCTGTTCTTTGCAAAATTTGACCTTATACTTTGCCGCAATGTAATTATATACTTTAACTACAACTTGCAGAATAAGGTTTTTGAGCTTTTCCACTCCAACCTATACCCCAAAGGCTGCTTACTGCTGGGAATGCACGAAACCATACTAGGACCATGGGCAACCAAGTTTGAGAAAATTGGGCAGGCTTACGTAAAAAAATAGATTACCATGAACCAGCTGAAAGGCATGAACTTTTTGAGAAATCTAAAAATGGGACAAAGAATTCAACTCTTTGTCTTTCTCACTGTGGTGGCAACCTACACCATGTCGGGCATCGTGCTTTCATACCTCTCGGTGAGTAGAGCCAAATCTACCTCAGAAAAGCAAATGAGCGTTTATGTTGATAACCTTGAGGGTATGATAGACCTACAGGAGAGCATCACAAAAAACGGATTGGATCAAGCCGACTTTTCAGCACTCAAAAATCATTTCTATAAAGCCGCCTTTCACAAAACCGACTTCCCATTTATACTTAGCAACAACGGCAAGTACCTACTTCATATAACCAAGGAGGATCAAAGAATCCCAAAGGATTTGTTTATTCAAATTTCCAACAACCCCGACAAAAGGGGATACCTTACCATTGAATCGGCCAAAGGAACAGAAGTTATCTACTACAAGTACCTTAGCAACTACGACATTTACCTTGGCATTAGCACTCCAGACAGCGAAGTAATTGAAAGCGTTGCTCAGAACCGTAGCGTTATGATTCTGGTTGTAATTATAGCCATAAGCCTTTTCTTTGTTATTGTTTCTCTAATTATTAAGCCTATAACAAGAACCATCCAGCAAGTTAATAGCTCAATAAAAAAGATGGCTCTTGGACTTGAGGGCGACAGGTTAGAGCGGATACAAAATGACGAGCTAGGTCAAATTATTGGCTCCCTAAATACCCTAACCGAGGGCTTGAGCAGAACGTCACACTTCGCCAAAGAGCTTGGTAACAAACATCTAAACGCAGAGTTTAGCCCACTTAGCACCGACGATATACTGGGCAACTCCCTGCTGGCCATGCGCGATAGCCTTAAAGTTGCAGAACAGGAAGAGAAGCGCCGCAAACAGGAGGACGAAACCAGAAGCTGGATTACATCGGGTCTTGCCATGTTTGGTGATATTCTTAGGCAGAACAATAACAACCTATCACATCTTGCCGATAGCGTTACTCAGAACCTAGTGAACTACCTAAATGCCAACCAAGGCGGGCTATTCATTTATAACAACGAGGACACTTCAAATCCTCACCTAGAACTTGTATCGGCATTTGCATACAATCGCAAAAAGTTCTTCGAAAAAACGATTGCCCTTAACGAAGGTCTTATTGGAACATGTGCCGTTGAGAAAAACACCATTTACCTAAAGGAGATTCCCAGCGGTTACATTGCAATTACCTCGGGACTTGGCGAAGCCACTCCAACATCGCTACTCATAGTTCCGCTTAAACTGGAAGACACAATATTTGGTGTGATAGAGATAGCCTCATTCACAGAGTTCAACCAACATGAGATAGAGTTTGTTGAGAAGATAGGCGAAAGCATTGCCTCTACGCTCTACTCCGTTAAAAACGCCATACGTACCAACCAGTTGCTGGAGCAGTCGCAGCAACAGCGCGAAGAGATGGCCGCACAGGAGGAAGAGATGCGCCAAAACATGGAGGAGATGCAGGCCACCCAGGAAGAAATGGCACGCAAGACCATCGAAATGGAGGGCATTTCAAAGGCTATAGATCAGGCTCTTATTTACTGCGAACTGGACGAAGAGGCAAACATTTTCCTTCCCAACGATAATCTTGCAGTCGCAATGGGCTACCCTAAGCATGAGCTAGATGGGTTAAACCTTAGCGAGTTGGTACACATTAGCAACAAAAAGGAAATTGCCGCAATTCGTAATGAAATAGCACAAGGCTCACCCTACAAGGGAACCTTACGCATGCTCACTCGCGATGGCATAGATTTATACCTACACATAAACGTAAGTCCCACCTTCGACGATATGGGTGGTATTTACAAAATCATTCTAATTGGGCAAGATATTACTGAAAGCAAACTACTTGAGATAAAGGCCCAAAAGCAAGCCGACGAGATAGAGGCAAATCTGGCAGAGCTACAGGCCGAGCAGGAAATTGCCCGCATGAAAGAGAACGACATAAAGGGTTTACTCCAAGCACTGGACACAACATGCCTAATCACAGAAATTGAACTTTCTGGAAAAATCACCTATATAAATAATAAGAATGTAGAAACACTGGGTGATCCAAAAGATAAGATTGAAGGTAAGTACCACCGCGATTTGGATGGCCTTGCAAAGAAAAGCCCTAAAGATTACGAGGCATTCTGGAACAGCCTACTCTCTGGAATTTCGCAGAATAGGGTGTTTAGCCTAACTGTAAATGGACTTGAGAAATGGATATCGGAGCACTACACTCCTGTAACCGACGATAACGGGAATGTAACCAAGGTAATAAACATTGGCTTCGACATTACCGACAGCAAGGAAAAGGAGAAGGAGATGCAACGCCTTATTTCTGAAATAGCGCAGCTCAAAAAAGACAACAATAAATAATTCACTCAATACAAGCAATGATTAGATTTGAGATAGGCATAGTTGATACAAGAAACGTACTAAAGGCAATCCTTGATGCCTACGGTTACGATTTTAAGGATTATGCCCTAACCTCTTTTAAAAGAAGAATAGAACTCTTTGTTGCCAATGAGGGGCTAAGAGACATAGATACTTTAATAGGCCGATTACAGCAAAGCAAAGAGTACTTTGAACGATTCCTGCAAGCAATTACACCCGAAACAACGGAGATGTTTCGCGATCCATCGCTTTGGCGAAACCTTCGTGACCATATCCTTCCAGAGCTAACCAAGGGTACCACCCGACCCAAAATTTGGGTTGCAGGGTTCGACTCGGGCGAAGAGCTATACTCTCTTGCCATAACCCTTAAAGAGATCAACTTGCTAAACGAGGTTCAGCTCTACTCCTCGTACATAAGCGACTTTACCTTGGAGAAGATTAAAGGTGGTGTTACCGACATAAAACAGCTTGAGGTTAACGAGGCAAACTACTCAAGACTAGAAGGAAAGGGATCCTTTGCCGATTACTACAAAACAGCAAATGGGGTAGCCTACCTAGACAATCAGCTAATACAGGGTGTTAACTTTGTTAAGCAAACACCCGCCTTTGATCAAGGGCCAGGTGGTGTAAAGATGGTTCTATTCCGGAACCAATCCATTTACTTTAACCAGCTGCTCACGGACAGATCGATCAACGCAATGTACAACGCCTTAGTACCAGGAGGTTACCTTATACTAGGCATAAAGGAATCCTTGGAAAATACAAACTCAAACAATAAATTTACCGTTGTTAACGAGTCTGACCAGATTTATAAGAAAAAAACACTATAACACTAAATGTATAAAGCAGTTATCATAGGTGGTTCCGCAGGAAGTTTTCAGGTAATAACCCGAATTCTTCACTCGTTGCCCCCAACCTTCCCTCTTCCTGTTCTTTTAAGCCTGCATAGGCTAAAGCACGTAAGAAGTGGCTTTGTTGAAGCGCTTTCAATAAAATCGGGCATCCCTGTGCTTGAACCCGCCGATAAAGACCAAATAAAACCAGGGCGAGCCTACCTTGCACCTGCAAACTACCATATGTTTATTGAACTTGGTAACAAGATTGCTTTATCAACAGAGGAACCGGTAAATCATTCCAGGCCAAGTATAGACCTTTCCTTTGTTACTGCCGCGCAGGTTTATAGAGATAAACTTGTTGGAATTATTCTTTCTGGGGCCAATAGAGATGGCGCCTACGGACTAAAAAAAGTAAAAGATTTAGGCGGCCTTACCATTGTGCAAGACCCACTTGAATGCCAAGTAAAAACAATGACCGAGGCATCAATGAAACTTACTAAGGTAGATCACGTTTACTCAACTAATGAGATAATAAAGTTCCTGCAAAGCATAAAATAACGTACCATGAAGCAACTTAAACCACATTCAAGGTTAATTCCCTCGCTACTACTTGCGCTGCTGATGGTAGGCATTCTGCTGATATTTTTAGTTTACCACAACGCTCTTGTTGGCACCAACGCCAAGGCTAACGAAACGGGCGCCATTGTGTCTATTCTATTAAGTGCTGCCGTTGCCGTTGCTCTGTTTCTACAAACAACTAGAGTTATTAGCAAAAACCAGGGACTATCAGACGAAGTTGCCTCACTTAAACGTACAATAAAAGCATCGCAACAAAAGGAGGTTGTTGTTGAAACTACCACCGAAATTACCATTGACACAAATGCCGAGGCAGAAAAGTTAATTCCCAATGCAGAGGTTGACGATCAGGTTTCGTTCCTCGAGAAGCTACTCTCTAACATTGCAAAGCAACACGACATAGTACAAGGACTTGCTTACCTAAAGGATACAGAAACAGGTATATTTAGCTTTAAGGCTGGATATGCATTCTATACAGAAACAGCGCCACCAACCTACACCGAGGGTGAAACCCTTTCCGGGCAGGTAGCAAAAAACAAGCAGATCCTTAATATCTCCGATATCCCTAGCGATTATATCACAATACTTTCAGGTCTTGGAAAAGGTTCACCTAAGCATTTGCTAATTATTCCTATATTAGGGATCGATGAACAATGCATTGGAATAATAGAACTGGCATCATTCTCTCGCATTAACAGTGCAAACGAGGAGATTTTTGCCCTATTAGGAAAAAAGTTAGGCGTGCTTATTACCAATACCCATAAACACATTGAGGAATAGTATGACATTAATTAGCAGCACGGCAGTAACCAGTGGCAATAACCTTGCAAAGCAACGAGCCATTATTGCAGCAGCAATTGGCCTGTTGTTCCCTATTGCTGCGTGGATAATAGATTTTGCCCTAAAAGACATTGCCTTTAGCTTATCGGGCTTAGCCCAAATACACTCAGTAAATCCAACACATTGGTTTATTGACCTGCTCCCATTTGTGTTTGCATTCCTAGCATGGAACCAGACCAACAGGCACCAGCAAAAGGTTGAGTTCCTAGAAGAGCAGCTACTCCAGCGCGATGAGGACATCAACAAAAACGCCCTTTTTGCCAAAAAAATTGGCGAAGGAGAGTACACAGCACCATTTGAGGTGAGCGATGAGGAGGATATCCTTGGAAAATCCCTCCTTATGATGCGCGACAACCTTATAGAAAACAACAAAAAGGAATCGGAGCAAAACTGGATCTCTAAGGGCAAGGACGAAATTTCATACATACTGCGCCTACACAACTCCATTGATGAGCTATCGTACGACGTACTGGTAAAGCTCATTAAGTATATTAACATTATACAGGGTGCTATTTACATCTTTGATGAGGATAAGGATAGGCTCACAAATTTGGCAACCTACGCGTACAACCGAAAAAAGTTTGTATCGCAGGAGTTCAAGGTGGGACAAGGGTTAATAGGACAATGTGCCTACGAGCAAGATTTTATTTACCGCACCGAGATTCCCGATGACTACGTAACCGTTACATCAGGTATTCTTGGCGATAAAAAGCCCAAAAGTTTACTTCTTATCCCACTAATTACAGACGAAAAGCTACAAGGCGTTCTAGAGTTTGCCTCGGTTGATGAAGAAATACCAGAGCTAACCATACGTTTCCTTAGAGAAGTAGGCGAAATTATTGCGCGAACCGTATTCAACCTAAAGATTAACCACAAAACGGAAAGGTTGCTACAGGAAGCGCAACAAATGACCGAAGAGCTAAGGGAGAATGAGGAAGAGCTAAGGCAAAATGCTGAGGAAATGCGGGCAACTCACGAAGAGTTGGAAAAATCTAACGCCCAGCTGGAATCAAAAATCCAGGAGGTAGAGAACGCCCAAAAAAGGCTTCACTCGCTTCTCGAGAATGCGTCGGAAATAATCTCCATATACAACAAAGAGCTTAAGCTAACCTTTATAAGTCCTTCGGTTACAAAAATCCTAGGTTACACTCCTCTTGAGATGATGAGCGGGAAGGATATGGATCGCCTAACCAGAAAGGGAGAACAAGAGGTTAAAAGCATGTTTGAGCAGCTATTGGAAACCCCAAGAGTACCAATATCCATCCAGTACACCTTTATGAAAAAGGATGGTGAAAAGATTTTCCTTGAGGTTACTGGACGCAATCTGCTTGACGACCCTGCCATTAACGGAATTATTCTAAACTCACAGGATATAACCGAGCGTAAAAGAGCCGAGAAGGAAGAGCGCATGCGTAGCAAGATGCAAGCCCTTTCCGAGAACTCGCCCGATATGATTATGCGCTTAAACACCGCAGGACAGTTCTTCTACGCTAACCCCATGGTTGAAATTTACCTTGGCATTCCAGCAAAGGACCTAATAAATCAAACCCTGAATACCATAAACATTCAGGATACGCTCTCCAATTTCTTTAAGGATGCCATAAAAAACATCAAAACCAGCAAAGAGAAGTTTGAAGGAGAGCTAACCTTTGATTCTCAAATGGGAGAAACCATAATGCACATTAAGGCAATCCCAGAGTTTAATGAGAATGAGCTGGAAACCATCCTATTTGTTAGCCACGATATTACAGAGGCCAAGCGAATTGAGATGGAAATTCAGGATAAGAATCGCAAAATTACAGAGAGTATCAACTACGCGCAGCGTATTCAAACCTCTATTCTGCCCAACAACAGAATAATTAGGCAATACCTCCCAAAATCGTTTATACTTTACAAGCCACGCGATGTAGTAAGCGGCGACTTCCCCTGGTTCTTCCTAAAGGAGGATAACATATATATAGCTGCCGTGGACTGTACAGGGCATGGCGTTCCGGGTGCGCTACTATCGTTCATTGGCTACTTTATACTAAACAACGTGGTTGACCACGATGTTAGCTACACCGCTGGGCAAATTCTAGACAACCTGCACTATGGCGTTCGTAAAACCTTAAAACAGGATAGACCCGATGCCGACGCAAGGGATGGTATGGATATTGCTCTGTGCAAAATCAACCTAAAGCAAAACGAGCTACAATTTTCTGGAGCACACAGACCTCTTTACCTTTTAAGAAAAGGGGAACTAATAGAGTATAAGGGCGACAGGAAAGCAATTGGAGGTATTCCTCATCCTAAAAAAGGAGAGGTTGACTTCACAAACCATGTACTAGAGATTATGCCAGGCGATAAGATATTCTTCTTTTCCGATGGCCTACCCGACCAAGTGGGGGGCGAAGACAAGAAGAAGTACAGTCCAAGCCGCATAAGGGAACTGATAATGGCAAACCAGCAATACTCTATGCC
>DHVO01000022.1:0-32207 GCA_002412705.1 Bacteroidales bacterium UBA5206
AGTTCGAGTCTCGTCTTCTGCTCAACTTTCTAACCTATATTTGTTAGATACCCGTTTTCTTTTTAACGTATTGTTTTATACCAGTTTCGGGCCCGGATGGTGGAATTGGTAGACACGCAGGACTTAAAATCCTGTGGCCATTGCGGCTGTGCCGGTTCGACCCCGGCTCCGGGTACAAAAAAGGCTATCGTATCGATAGCCTTTTTTGTTTTGTAGCGGTTCAAAAAAATGCCCCAATTTTACAATTGGGGCTTGGTGAAACGGTATTGCTTGTCCATGGTTTGTTTCTCTGTAAACTCTATTTATTCATTGTAACTTTTTAGTCCTGGTAATCCTCAAGTGCATTCATTAACTTTTGGCGTGAGAAGAAGATTCGGCTTTTTACAGTACCGATTTTAAGATTTAGCTTATCGGCAATCTCCTTGTATTTGTAACCAGAGGTGTGCATCTGGAACGGAATACGGAAGTCGTCGTCCAGTTCATCAACCTTTTTGCTGATTTCTGAGTGGGAGAACATGCTTTCTGGCCCATCGTTTTCCGGGCGGCTGTTCATAAGGTACTGATTATCGCTTGAGTCAAAAGTGGTATTCTGCTTAATGGCCTTGCGATAGTTATTTATGAACGTGTTTTTCATTATGGTAAAGGTCCATGCCTTTATATTTGTGTCGTCTTCAAACTTATCCCTGTAGGTTAGCGCTTTAAGGTAAGTTTCTTGAAGTAAATCGCGTGCATCTTCGGGGTTTGAAGTTAAACTGTAAGCGAACCTCTCTAAGTTTGGTTCAAGCTCTATCAGTGCGTTATGAAACTGAGTAGTTGTCATAATATTTGGGGTTTTTATATTTAAACAATCTAAATAAATGTTTAACAAATATACGACGCTATTGAACAAGTTGTTCTTTTTCAATTTTTGGAAACCCCTATTTCTAAAATCATTCTAAATAAGAACAACCCTACAAGCTTTACGCCCTGTAGGGTTTAGTAAGTTAGTCTAAATTTTATCTAAGGCGAAAAAAATTATTGTGGTGGAATGGCTTTGTCTAGCTCATCTTGCGATGAAATTGTGGTAACATAGCCTGGAAGTGTA
The DNA here is from genome assembly GCA_002412705.1 of Bacteroidales bacterium UBA5206. Classification (GTDB taxonomy): domain Bacteria; phylum Bacteroidota; class Bacteroidia; order Bacteroidales; family Tenuifilaceae; genus UBA5206. The sequence goes on from DHVO01000022.1 coordinate 1,085, forward strand.
GCTTGCTCTGCATTTACCTGGTATCCTGTTACCAAAAGGAGAGTGGATGGTAGTGCTCTTTTTAGACTTGCAAAGTGAGACGTAACATCCTCGTTGGGCATTCGTTTGTTTATGGATGTTAGAAGTGCCCAAGGTTGTAGATTTTTTGCTGTGGCAATTAGGTTTTCCAGCGGCACAGTTTGTCCTAGGTAAATAACCTTATACCTCGCCATTTTGGCTAGCAGCGTACAGTAAAGCAGGGTAATCTCATGGTATTCCCCTTCGGGTAAATAGAAAATGATTAACGGGTTGCTTTCTGGTGCTTGCTCTATCCTGTTGATTTGGGTAAACAGGTATTCCCTTATAATATTTGAGGCAAAGTGTTCTTGGGCGGGATTTAGTATACCCGATTGCCAAAGTGCGCCAATTCTGGCTAGAAATGGGGAGATGAGCTCTGTGTAAATGGCTTTAATCCCTTTGGCTTCTACAGAACGCTCTATGTACTGTTTGAGGTCGGTTTCGTTGAAATTGCTGGTGGCAATTAACATGGCCTCAACGCCAATGTTGGTATTCTTTTTATCGGAAAGTATGCGTTTTACTTCAACATCAACTTGGGCTGCATTCATGCGGGCAATCTGGCTTATTTTAAACCCTTTTTGTTGAAGTAACGATATGTTAAGGGCAAGCCGAATGTCTTCGTCGGAGTACTTCCTTATGTTGGTGTCGGTTCTTGATGGTGTGAAAAGGTTGAAACGTTTTTCCCATATCCTAATGGTATGAGCCTTAATTCCGGTAAGAGTTTCAACATCTTTTATGCTATACTTTCCCATGTTGCTGTTGCTTTGAGAATTACAACAAAGTATTGTTGTTATGGTTCAAAATTGGCTAAAGTTTTCGAATAAGCATAAGCCCATCGCGTATGGGGAGTAGCACATTATCGACTCTTGTATCGGTTGTGACCATTTGGTTGAACTCATTTATTGCCTTTGTGTGCAGGTCGTTACAGTTCTTGTCGGTTACTTTGCCATTCCAGAGCACATTGTCGGCTATAATAAAACCTCCTGGTTCAACCTTAGGAAGTACTAGGTTGAAGTAGTTGGGGTACTCTCGCTTGTCGCCATCTATATAGGCAAGTTGGTATGTGAAGGGTAGCTTGGGTACTATTTCCAGAGCACTTCCTATGTGCAGGTTTATTTTGCTGCTTAGCCCAGATTTGTCAAAAAAAGTGCGTGCGGTATCCTCTAGCTCGTCGTTCACTTCAATGGTGTCTAGTATTGCGTTATCCGATAGCGCTGAGGCAATGCAAATGGCGGAGTAGCCAGTAAACGTCCCAATCTCCAGTACACGTTTGGGGTTTACCATATGAACAATCATCTCAAAGAGTTTCCCTTGAATGTGCCCGCTAACCATTCGTGGGTTAAATGTGTTTAAGTTGGTATAGCGCGCGAGTTCATACAACACTTGACTTTCGGGCTTACTGTTGGCACTTAAATAGGCCTCTAAATCCTGTTCCTTTGTGCTCATCTACGTTCTACTTGTATATTAGGTACGATAGGTTGTTGATGTCTAGTATCTCATTGGATATATCCATGAGGTCCATGGCCGATACATTTTCAATTTGAGCGTAAACCTCCTGTAGGTTATCGGCTGTGTTATACACAAGAAAGCTCTTTGCCACCGATAGCATTAGGCTTTCATTACTTTCTGCAGCAATGGCAAGCTGCCCCATGAATTGGCGCTTTGCCTTGTGGAGCTGGAGCGTACCCAACTTCTTCTCGCGAAGCAGGTTTAGCTCCTTGTGAATAACCGCAAGGGATTTCTCTAGGTTCTCCTTATCGGTGCCAAAGTATATGTTGAATAGCCCAGTATCGGAGTAGGGCTGGTACATGGATTCTATGTTGTATGCATATCCATACTTCTCCCTTAGGCTCATGTTTAAACGGGAGTTGAGTCCAGGTCCTCCTAGTAGGTTATTGAGCAGATGCATACCTATACGCTTAGGGGTTTGAAGGTCGTAGGCTATGTTACCAACAATACAGTGCGATTGGAAGGTGGATTTTTTTACGGTCTTGCTTTGCGGCTTGTACTCCAAAAACTGTTGCCGTGGCGTGGTTCTTGGATTTGGCGATACCCATCCCATGTGCTTTTCTGCAATTTTTTTCACCCTGCTAAAAGGGATGTTTCCAATGGAGCAAAACACCATTTGATCTGTATTGTAGCATCGGGCAATAAAATCGAGTATGTTTTTCTTGGTAAACGCTTTAATATGCTTTTTGGTGCCTAGTATATTTTGCCCAAAGGGGTGTCCCTTGTAAACAAGCTCCTCAAACTCGTCAAAAATTAGCTCCGAAGGGCTATCCTTATAGGAGTTAATTTCATCTATTACAACCTCTTTTTCTTTTTGAACCTCTTTCTCGGGAAAGGTGGAGCGAAAAGTGATATCAGAAATCAGCTCAACGGCTCTAGGGTAGTCCTCGTTAAGGAATGTGGCATGGATTACCGTTTCCTCTTTAGTGGTATAGGCATTTAGTTCTCCACCAACATCTTCAAGGCGGCTCATAATATGATATGCCTTACGTTTTTTTGTCCCCTTAAAAATTACATGTTCAATAAAGTGCGCAATGCCTTGCTCGTTGCTGTACTCATCGCGAGTGCCTGCATTAATCATAATGCAGCAATGCGATACTGGAGAGTTGTTACGCTTATGTATTACCCTTATACCGTTTTGGAGTGTAGTAAATTCAAAATCCATTGTGAGTAAATATAATCTGCAAACGTACTGCAAAACACGGTAACACCAAAATTGTTGGTAAAAGTATAGCTGCTGATTTACACTTGACGAGTAACACCTCCAATAAGGTTTAAATATATTAGAATGAATCTAAATAGATTTCACCCTTCGTATTTATCCTATTGAAAATCAAAAGGAGAAAATGATAAAGCAGAAAAAATGTAGTTCCTAAGGCCAGAACGCTTTGGAGATAATGCAAAATGCTATATATTTGCACCGCAATTAAGCGCTGGTGCCATAGCTCAGTTGGTAGAGCAAAGGACTGAAAATCCTTGTGTCCCCGGTTCGATTCCTGGTGGCACCACAAGCAATCAAAAGAAGGCTGTCTATTTATAGGCAGCCTTTTCCATTTATATGAGTTGTTTTGTTTTTTTAACTATTATGTTGATAGATAGCAACAAGAAGAATTCCCTTTGTAAACAAAGAATCTATTGCTAAAAAAGGTAGTAATTTTATGCCCTTGGGCTTTGAAGTAACAAGGGAATAGCTATCTTTGCAACGCAATTAGGCGCTGGTGCCATAGCTCAGTTGGTAGAGCAAAGGACTGAAAATCCTTGTGTCCCCGGTTCGATTCCTGGTGGCACCACAAAAAGAGAACCGTGTGTACACGGTTCTCTTTTTTTATGCCAGTATTAGAATGCTTCGCGTGGTGTGTAAAATAAAAAATCCTTGGGGATTACTATTTCCACAAGGATTTTAACATAGATTCGTAAAGGGGCTAATCCATACTGTCGGGACGGAAAAGCAGCTTTTCGTTAAGGATTTGATCAAATGCTTCGGGGTTTAGTATTGTAGCAACCCTAAAGTTGGGATCGAGGAAGAAAAGCTCCTCTTTAATTTTAGGTTCCCCGTCAACTCCTGTTGTAGAGTACCTGTGAAGTATGGTATATCCCAGTAAAAGCCCCATGTTGTTTTCAAGTAGATTTTTAAGGCTATCCAGCTTGTGTGAGTTTTCGCTTTTGGCGCGCTCCTCCTCAATAAGATTTGTTAGCTGCAGGGTTCTGTCGGTGCGTTCGTAGCGGGGAGTAATCTCGCTAAAGCTTAGCGATTTGTACTTTGGGTGTTCGTCGGTGGAGTTTTCCATCCATTGCGTAATAGACTGTTCTGCCTTGGCCTGAGGTGTGTCCTGTTCCTTTTTACTGCCTATGTTGCAGCTGCAAAGAAGGGATAGTAGCACTACTGTTATGGTAATTATCCTATCGGTTTTTTTCATGATCTCGCAATTAGGTGGGTGGTGGTATAGGGCAATGATAGGAAAAAAACCATGCGGACAAGGGTGTCCGCATGGTTAAATTAGGCGTTACTTGTTAAGCTCTGCAAAATTTTTGTAGAAATGGGTTATTGTTTCAATACCCTTGTAGAAGTTTTCTAGTGGGTAGTTCTCGTTTGGAGAGTGGATTGCATCCGATTCAAGTCCAAATCCAAGAAGAATGGACTTAATACCAAGAATAGATTCAAAAGAGCTAATAATAGGAATACTTCCACCGCTACGGTATGGTACGGGTTTTTTGCCTAGAACTGTTTCAACGGCTTTGCTAGCAGCCATGTATGCAGGACTTGTGGTAGGTGAAACATAACCCTGACCGCCATGATGAGCAGTAACCTTAACCTTTACGCATTTGGGGGCAATGGCCTCAAAATGCTCTTGGAATAGCTTGGCAATTTTGTGATGATCTTGATTTGGCACCAAGCGCATAGAGATTTTTGCGAAGGCTTTTGATGGAAGTACAGTTTTAGCACCCTCGCCAATGTATCCGCCCCATATACCATTAACATCAAGGGTTGGGCGAATTCCTGTGCGCTCAAGGGTTGTGTACCCCTTTTCGCCATGAACCTCTTCTATATCAAGGGCTTTTTTGTAGTTGTCGAGATTGAATGGAGCCTTTGCCATTTCGGCACGTTCTTCGGCGCTAACCTCCATTACATCGTCGTAAAAGCCTTTTACGGTGATATGGTTGTTCTCGTCGTGAAGTGAGCCTATTAGCTTTGATAGTACGTTTATTGGGTTGGCAACAGCACCACCAAATAGTCCGCTATGAAGGTCGCGGTTAGGGCCAGTAACCTCCACTTCCATGTAGGCTAATCCCCTTAAACCGGTGGTTATAGAAGGAACATCTTTGCCAAGCATTGAAGTGTCTGATACAAGAATAATATCGGCTTTAAGCATGTCTTTATGGTCTTCGCACCATTTGCCTAGGCTGCCAGATCCAATCTCCTCTTCGCCCTCAATCATAAACTTAACGTTGCAGGGAAGCGTGTTGTTCTTTACCATTAGCTCAAAGGCTTTGGCGTGCATAAAGCCTTGTCCTTTGTCGTCGTCGGCACCACGAGCCCAAATTTTGCCATCGCGAATCTCTGGCTCAAATGGATTGCTTTTCCATAGCTCAATGGGGTCAACGGGCATTACGTCGTAGTGAGCGTAAACTAGAACAGTTGGAAGTTTAGGATCAATAATCTTTTCTCCGTAAACAACAGGGTTGCCTTCGGTTGGCATAACCTCTGCTTTGTCGGCACCAGCTTTAATAATTGCTTCTTTCCAGTATTCGGCTGCCCTGACCATATCTGGTTTATTCTCTTGTAGCGAGCTAATTGAAGGGATACGAAGTAGCCCAAAAAGCTCATCGACGAAACGATCTTTGTTCTCCTCGATGTACTGTTTGATGTAATCCATGGTTGTTTTGTTTAATGTAATTTATAGCGAGCCCAATATAGTAAAAAAGGCGGATTTTTTGGTTTTAGTTATTGGTGTTTAGTGTTTGGTCTTGTCTAATGCCGATACAAGTTGACTAGTATTTAGTCCCTAAATCTTAAATTTTTATTCTTGAGCTTTAGCCTTTAACTTTTTTCCTTTAACCTTCCTTCCCTTCGTTCTCAAGTATTTCGGCAACATCCTCTATGTGTTTGTAAAACTCCTCGCCAAAGGCTCTAATTAAAGGGGTTTTTAGGAACTTGTAAACGGGTAGTTGTAATGAATGACCCAACTCGCGCGCGGGTTTGCACACATCCCACTTGTGGTAGTTAAGGGCAATAACATCGTTAAACCGCTTTGTTCTTATGGGGTATAAGTGGCACGATATGGGTTTTGGGAAATCAACAATGCCCTCTCGGTGCGCCTTTTCAATGGCACAAAAGGTTATGCCGTTCTCGTTTATGGAGTAGGCACATTCGTTACCGTTAATAAGGGGCGTTACGTTGTCGTTATCGCTGTCGATTACAGAAGTTCCCTGCTCCTCAATGGCTGCAATCCCTTCTGGTTTTAGGTAGGGTTTTACGCGTGGATATATTTGGGCAAGAATATCAACCTCGTTATCGTCTAGTGGCGCACCCGACTCGCCATATACGCAGCATATGCCAACGCACTTAGGAAGGTCGCAGCAAAAGTGCTTCTCGAAAAGGTCGAGGCTAAGTATTTTATCTTCAATCTGAATCATTGCAGGGGTCTCATTACAAATTAAAAGGCGATTATAACACGTTTAACGCGTTATAATCGCCGTAAAGGTAACTATTTTTATTGCTCTATTTTGAGCAAAGCACTTTGCCTGTCATTTCGGTTGGAATGTTTAGCCCCATAATTGAAAGAATGGTTGGAGCAACATCGGCAAGAATACCGTTCTCAACCTTTTTGTACTCATCGGAAACAAGTATAAAAGGTACTGGGTTAAGAGAGTGTGCGGTGTTTACAGAGCCATCGGTGTTAAGCGCGTTATCGGCGTTGCCGTGGTCGGCAATAATAATTACGTTGTAACCATTGCCTTTGGCGGTTTCAACCACCTCGTTAACGCAGGTGTCAACGGCCTCAAGGGCTTTGGTTATTGCGCTATAAACGCCAGTGTGGCCAACCATATCGCCATTAGCAAAGTTTAGGCACACAAAGTCTAGTTCCTGTTTTTTAAGCTCGGCAACAATGGCATCCTTAACTTCAAAGGCGCTCATCTCTGGTTGCAGGTCGTAGGTTGCCACTTTAGGGGAGGGAATTAGGATGCGGCTCTCGCCAGGGAATGCCTCTTCGCGTCCACCAGAGAAAAAGAAGGTAACGTGTGCATACTTTTCGGTTTCGGCAATGCGAAGCTGCTTGCGGTTGGCTTTAGCCACAATTTCGCCAAGGGTATTTACCAAGTTATCCTTTTCGTAAACAACGTTCACATTTTTAAAGGTATCGTCGTAGCGGGTAAGGGTAATGTAGTGAAGTGGCATAGTGGCCATGCCATGCTCTGGCATATCCTTTTGCGAAAGAGCAATGGTAAGTTCTCTTAGGCGGTCGGTGCGGAAGTTAAAGCAGATAACCACATCGCCCTCTTTAATTGTGGCCACAGGTTTGCCGTTGGCATCAACCTTTACCACTGGTTTAATAAACTCGTCGGTAACCCCTTCGGCGTAGGAGTCCTTAATGGCCTGAACTATATTGTTAACGGGCTTTCCTTTGCCCGACACCAGTAAGTCGTATGCCTCTTTAACGCGCTCCCAGCGCTTATCCCTATCCATAGCATAGTAACGGCCAACAAGAGTTGCAATGGTTCCATTGCTGGTTTCCAAGTGCTTTTCTAGCTCCGATACAAAGCCAAGCCCACTTTCGGGATCGGTATCGCGACCATCGGTAAAAGCGTGGATAAAAACATTGCTTAGGCCGTGCTCCTTGGTGAGATCGCAAAGTTTGTAAAGGTGCTTATCTAAAGAGTGAACTCCGCCATCGGAAACTAGTCCAAGGAAATGAACGCTTTTACCATTCTCCTTGGCGTATTTAAAAGCGTTTACTAGTACTGGGTTTTGACCAATTACATTGTCTTTAATCTCTTTGTTTACACGCACCAAATCTTGATATACAACCCTTCCTGCTCCAATATTTAGGTGTCCAACCTCGGAATTGCCCATTTGTCCGTCGGGAAGGCCAACGTGCTCGCCGCAGGTTAGTAGCTGTGAGTTGGGATATGCTTTATGTAGGTAGTTCATGTAGTCGGTACGGGCATTGAAAATGGCATCCGACTTATCCTTTTTGCCAATTCCCCAGCCGTCAAGTATCATTAGAAGTACTTTGTTGCTCATAGTAATATATGTGTTAAGTTGATTATCTGTTTGTTCCCATCTAACATCTACGATGCGAGATAAGTTCACAAAGGTATCCATTTTTATATTGTAGCGGTCTGTTTGCGCCCAAAATCAACGAAAACGTTTGTATTGGTGGCGTATATGACCTCCATTTTTCTCTCGCCTTTTTTCTGTTCCAATGGGAATTTTATTTCAGAGAAATGTGCCAGGTGATTGAGGGGGGTGGTTGCAGTAAAAATGTATAAAAAATAAATTGACACACAAAATAAGGGGGTGTAAAGACGAAAAAGAGATAAAAAATAAAAATATACCCCTATTTATACATAGGGGTGTATTATAAAATAATATATTTGCACTGAATTAAAAAATGATATCTATGGCACACATCAGGTTCCGAGCTGTAGAAGAGGCTCACAAAAGGTCACCACAACCAGTAGAGGTGGGCAGAGGCAATATCTCCGATCTGTTTGCTGTTAATGTTTTCGACCGGGAGAAAATGCGCCGCTACCTTACCAAAGAGGCCTACGATAGCGTAATTAGCGCTATTGATGAGGGTAGGCGTATAGACAGGCGAATTGCCAGTCAAGTTGCATCAGGTATGAAAGCCTGGGCAATTGAGCGCGGCGCAACGCATTACACACACTGGTTTCACCCATTAAATGGGTCAACTGCCGAGAAGCATGATGCTTTTTTCTCCCTTACTAAGGAGGGGCATGCTGTTGAAAGTTTTAGTGGTGATCTACTTGTCCAGCAGGAACCTGACGCATCAAGCTTTCCCAATGGAGGAATACGTAACACTTTTGAGGCTCGCGGTTACACCGCATGGGATCCCTCATCGCCAGCGTTTGTACTTGAGCAAACCCTTTGTATTCCAACCATTTTTGTTTCATACACCGGAGAGGCACTAGATTTTAAAACGCCACACTTAAAGTCGCTGGCAGCGCTAGATAAAGCTGCAGCAGCAGTTTGTAGCTACTTTGATAAGGATGTAAAAAAGGTACAGGTTACCCTTGGATGGGAGCAGGAGTACTTTTTGGTTGATGAGGCGCTATACAACGCTCGTCCGGATCTTGCTCTAAGCGGACGTACCATTATGGGGCATGCAGCAGCTAAAGATCAGCAGCTGGAGGATCACTATTTTGGCGCTATTCCTGAGCGAGTTGGCTCCTTTATGCGAAACTTTGAAACGGAGGCTTATAAGCTAGGTATTCCCGTTAAGACGCGCCATAATGAGGTTGCCCCCAACCAGTTTGAGTGTGCTCCAATTTTTGAGGAGGCAAACCTTGCAGTGGATCACAACCAGCTTATAATGTCGCTTATGGATAAGATTGCCCGTAAGCATAAGTTTAGGGTGCTATTCCACGAGAAACCCTTTAAGGGGATTAACGGCTCTGGCAAGCATTGTAACTGGAGCATGCTTACCGATACTGGAGTAAACCTGCTTTCGCCTGGAGGAACACCCAAAAACAACATGCAGTTTTTGGCATTTCTGGTGAATACGGTTAAGGCTGTTTATGACCATAGCGCCCTGCTAATTGGAAGTATTGCTGGCGAGGGAAACTCTCACCGATTGGGTGCACATGAGGCTCCTCCAGCAATTATGTCGGTGTTTATTGGGCGTACACTAAGCCAAGTGCTAGACGATTTGGAAGAGCGGGTAAGCGAAAAGAAGATGAGCCCCGATGAGAAAACGGAGCTTAAGCTCGACATCGGAAAAATTCCTGAGATTCTCCTTGATAATACCGATCGCAACCGAACATCGCCGTTTGCATTTACGGGAAACCGTTTTGAGTTTAGAGCTGTTGGCTCATCGGCAAGCTGCGCATCGCCGCTTATAGTGCTAAATACGGCTGTGGCCAATCAGCTAAACCTGTTTAGAGCTCAAGTAGATGAGCTTATAGAGGCTGGCGTAAAGAAAGATGAGGCCATATTCCAGTGCATTCGTAAGGCGATTATTGAGTCTAAACCAGTTAGATTTGAGGGCAATGGTTACAGTAAGGATTGGCTTGATGAAGCGGCTCGCCGTGGATTACCCAACATTCCCGATGCGGTAGAGGCTTTTAAAACGTTTCTACTTCCCTCGTCAATAAAGCTTCTAACAGAGAATGGGGTTTTAACAGAACGTGAGCTGGAGGCTCGCTATGAGATACGGAACGAAATATTTACAAAAAAGGTGCAGATAGAAGCCCGTGTTCTGGGCGACTTGGCAATTAACCATATTGTTCCTACGGCCATTGCATACCAGAATGTGCTAATTGCAAACGTGAAGGGTATAAAGGAGCTGTTCCCCATAGAGGAGGATTACCAGCACCTTGCCGGGCCACAGCTGCAAAGCATAAGAAAAATATCGGAGCATGTTAGAGCCATAAGGGAGCTGGTTAAGGAGCTTGTGGAGGTGCGCAAGGAGTCCAACCTAATAAGCGATATGCCTGCCCTTGCCGATGCTTATGCCCATAAGGTGAAGCCTTTTCTTGAGGAGATACGATACCACATCGATAAGCTAGAGCTTATTGTTGATGACGAAATGTGGCCACTTCCTAAATATCGTGAGCTACTGTTTGTCCGTTAGTTTTTCTAACATTCTCGCAGCCGTACAGCGCCCCCAAAAGGGCGCTGTACTTTTTTTATAGGTAGCCTATATGCCGTGTTTGTTTCTAGTTCACAAAGCTTGTTCTGCTGTGCGGTAACCGTTTAATGAATGATACTCATCACTAAACATCCCCATTGATAGGTATTTTGGTAAATGAACTTTGTACTTATAGTTTATGTCCTTATTTTGCGACACTTTTGCTTAATGCTCGGCGATATGCGTATGGGCTAATGGCAAAGTATAAATGTGCATCATCAACAATACCATCAGTAATTGTTAGGGAACTATATATCAATAGGAGAAAAAAGGCTCAGCTTTAGAGAAATCTTTACTGAGTATTACCCATCACTGCATCATTTTGCTTTTAAGATTCTTGGTAATAAGCATGATGCGGAAGATGTGGTGCAGGATGCTTTTATTGGTATATGGGAGAGGAGACCATCCTTTCCAAACACCGTATCGTTTAGGGCTTACTTGTACCTAACCGTAAGGAATAAGGCGTTAGACCTTCTAAAAAAACGTAACCCTATTTACTTGGAAACGATGCCCTTTGAGCCCATTGAGCAGGAGGTGAACTCTGTTGTTAGAGAGGAGGCATTCCGCCTTCTTGATGAGGCGATAGAAAAGCTTCCAGGCAAAACAAGGGATGTGCTAAAACTTTCATTAAAAGGCATGTCGGTAAAGGAGGTTGCCGATGAGCTAAACATCTCTGTCAATACCGTAAAAACCCTTAAGCAAAGGGCATATAAGTTTTTAAAAGAAAACTGTGCGTACCTACTACTCCTAATTAAGCTTGTTATGTAAGGTTTAGTTCTGTGTTCTCATCACCCCACCCTTAATTTACCTACTTCAAAGCAATTCTAAGAAACAATGCCGTAAAACAAAAGCATTTTATGGTGTTGGGTTACAGTGTATTGTGTTTTTGTTCGGTTGCAGGTATCACTTTTTTCTTAAAAAGTTTAAAAATCTTGTCACCCGTTTTTACCACCAAGTCGTTTTTATAATACAACGTTGTTAAAATGAATATGAATAAAGAGCTATTCGAGCAGGCCATAAAGGAGGCCGAAGAGTTGAGCCGTACTATCCTCTCAAGAGAGGACGAAGCATTAGACGATTCTCTAGTGCAGGACTATGCCCAAAGGCATAAATACCTTAAAGGGTTACGTGTAGATAGAGCATGGATGAAGTTTATGCTCAGGGCAAATAGGGGGTTAATACTTAAGGCATCATCGGTTGCTGCAGCAGTAGTAATAGCATTCTTTACGCTCTTTGAATTTAATGATAACGCTCAGGAGCAGATAGCCGCTAATATTTACCCTGCGGAGGGTACTGTAACAATAAAGTTGCCATCGGGAGAGACGGTTGCTTTGGAACAGGCACAAAATCAGCAAGGTAAACTTGAAGGGGCTAATCTGGACGTAGAGGGAAAGGAGATATCCTATTTGGCCAAAGGTAATGAGGCAGTATCATCGGGAAATCGCCCCAAAAAGGGTGGAATAGATGAGCTGCAATACCATGAGCTGATAATACCTAAGGGAAAATCGTTCTCCTTGGTTTTAAGCGACGGAACAAAGGTGTGGGTAAATGCCGAGAGTTCTATTCGCTACCCGGTTGAGTTTGCAAGCAATCAGCGAGAGGTGATTGTAGAGGGCGAGGCGTTTTTTGATGTGGTTAAGGATAAGTCCCGTCCATTTATTGTGAAAACTGCCGATTACTCCATTCGGGTACTAGGAACCAAGTTTAACGTTAAGTCCTACAAGGATGAAAATGTGGTTGCTACAACCCTTGTTTCGGGATCAATCTCAATTCCATCTGGTTTTGCCGAGGAAAAGGTGATTGCCCCAGGTGAACAGTTTAGGTTTAACCGCGAAGACAAAACGGTTGCTATAGAACGGGTGGATACCGAGCTATACACATCGTGGATAAACAGCTCCATTAAGCTAAACGGAACGCCGCTAAACGAAATCGTTCTTCAGCTAAAAAGGAGGTACGATGTGCAGTTTGTTTTTGAAGATGAAGACCTTAAAGATTCTACGTTTACTGGAGTTATACCATTAAATGAGAACCTGAGCGTAATACTGAACATGTTTTCAAAGGTTTCGTCGGTTCAGTTTAGGGTTGAGGATAACGTTGTTATTGTAAGTAAAAAATCGTAATTGTTTCTATATGAAGAGGCTTTGCAGGTATTTGTTTTTATTGTCTTTAGTTTTAGGCTTTTCATCGTTCTCTTTTGTAGTTAAATCGCAAACTATAAAGTCAATAAAATTAGAGAATGCATCAATAGAGGAGTGTTTGGTTCAAATAAAGAGCCAAACGGGCTTGGGCTACCTTTTCAAGGACGATAAAATAAAAGAGATTAAGGGCATTACCTACACGGGTAGTAATGTTCAGGTTAGCGTTGTACTGAAAAAAGTATTGGAGAATACGGGCTATACCTTTGAGATAAGCGATGGGGTAATTCTTCTTATAAAAGTTCCACAACCCAAGCCCAAGCAGCAGCAACCCGCTGCAAAGCCTAAGGGGTATGCCCTTAGGGTAAAAATAACCGATAAAGCGACAAAAGATCCGCTTATTGGTGCAGTAGTAATGATTAAGGCTTACGAGTCCTATGTTACCGTTTATGATGAAAAGGGCTTTACCACGCTACAGAACATTCCTGCTGGCAAAGCAAAAGTAGAAACTCAAATGCTTGGTTACGAGCCTTACTCGCAAACCGTTGTTGTTACTGGCGATATGGAGCTTGATATTAAGCTAACCGAAACATCGCTTGCATTGGAGGAGATAACCGTTGTAGCCAGAGCCAGTGCTGCGGGAACATCAACCAGTTCAACCATTGGGAGGCAAGCTATGGATCACCTTCAGGCTACCAGCTTAATGGATGTAATGCAGCTTATTCCAGGCCAGCTTATGACAGGTGCAGCCAACTTAACCTCATCGGAAAAGGTTACCATACGTACGCTAAATACCAATAGCACCAATAACGCATTTGGAACCTCGGTGGTTGTTGATGGTGTACCTATTTCCGATAATGCATCGCTGAAAGATAAAACCAGCATCTCTTCAACTGGTGGTACTGGTGTTGATTTACGTGAGATTGGTGCCGATAATATTGAATCCATAGAGGTGATAAGGGGTATCCCTTCTGCCGAGTATGGCGATTTAACCTCGGGTGCTGTTATTGTTAACACCAAAGCGGGCTACTCGCCGTTGGAGGTAAGAACCAAGATTAATCCTGAAACCTTTAACACATCGCTTAGTAAGGGATGGAAGTTTAAGGGGCGCAGGGGTAGCATGAATGCTAATATCGACTATGCTCAGTCGTGGGGCGATCCTCGTCAAAAAACATCGTCGTTCGACCGCATAACAGGTGGTGTTACCTATACCAAAACCATTAAAAAGATTTGGTACACAAATACAAAGCTAAACGTTAGCAACCTGCTAGATTTTAGGGGAGACGATCCCGATGTAACCGTTGAGGGAACTGAGACCAACCAGAGATCGTTGTCGGTACGTTTTAGCCATAATGGTAAGGTTAGCGTGAATAAGCTGCTAATGAGAACCCTTTCCTACTCTTTTGGTGTTAGCCAGTCTATTAACGAGTCAACCACCTCAACCATTGTTTCGGCCGACGGGGGCTTGCCAATAATAACATCTCTTACCAATGGTTACACAGAAGTGCCTTACATAACTTCGTCCTACAAAGCGTCGGGAGGAACAGAGTCAGAGCCCTTTTCTGTATTTGCCAAGGTGGGCAACGGTTTCTACCTAAACTTTAAAAAGTTTAGGCAGCGCTTCAATATGGGGGTTGAGTATAAGCTGGATCAAAATAATGCGCGTGGCTTTTACAACAACAACGATGCTATGCCAATTAGACCCAATAGCAACGGGCGCCCAAGACCATACTACAATATTCCACAGCTTAATCAGCTCTCGGCATACTTTGAGGATAACGTAACTGTTGATTTTTCTGAGAATAGGCAGTTCCGGTTGCAAGCGGGGGTACGATATGGAATGCTACAGCCGGGGCTCGCAGAGCAGGTTTCGTCGCTATCGCCAAGGCTAAACGCCTCGTTTAAAGTGAATAAGTGGCTAGAACTTAGGGGTGGTTGGGGTAAGAACTCCAAAACTCCTGGGCTTTCTCATCTTTACCCAGAGCCCCGTTACTCCGATAGGTTAGTGGCAGAGTACCTACACTCTAACCCCATCCAGCAGCTTGTTATCTATCATACATACATAAATACAATTCTTCGAAACAAAAATCTGGATAATGCCACTAACACAAAGTCGGAGCTAGGTTTTGATATTAACCTGCCCAATGGCATGACCTTTTCTGTTGTTGCCTATAACGATAGAATGGAGGGTGGCTTTGGAAACTTCACACAGTATCAAACCTACTACTCCAATTTCTACACGGTGGGCAACGGCATTATTGTAATACCCGATTCCAAGCCAGTTGTAGATTGGAGCAATCCAGCCAGAGTTGATACCGTATTTACCACATCGGGCTTAACGGGGAATACCCAGGCAAGCAACGATAGAGGTGTTGAGTTCGATTTTTACTTAGGTCAGGTAAAGAGCCTCAGAACCCAGTTTTACATAAGCGGGGCATACATGGAGTCGAAATCGTGGACCACGGGGCCAAATTTCTCAAGTCCTATTGGAATATCTCCATCGTCGGTTTATGGGCAGGGTGGCTCAAACACACCTCCCTTTAAAGTGGAGTACCCTAGTGGGTTGCAAAAGGATATACAGCGTAGGTTTAGCAGTGTGCTAAGAGCCGTTTACAACATACCGCAAATGCGAATGGTGGCTTCGTTAAATGCTCAGGTAATTTGGTACACATACAGCGCATCAACAAACCAAAGAAAGGTACCCATTGGTTGGCTCGATACCGATTTGAGCTACCATAAGATAACTGAGGAGATGCTAGCCGATCCAAATTACAGGATAAAGGGTATACTGCTGTCCGATCAGATTCTTGATCCAAAGGAGACACGCCCCGTTACAATGCCCCCTGTTTGGCTTATTAGCGCTAGGCTTACAAAGGACATTGCCAAGAATATGCGGCTTTCGTTCTACACCAGTAATCTTTTCTTCTACACGCCAATGCAAACATCAAATGTGTCCAACACTCCAATAGAGAGGAATTCCAACTCATTTGCTTTTGGAATGGAATTTTCAGTTAAAATATAACCTGATTTGAGCATGAAAAGGATAGGAATAATTAGCATTCTTGCAGCCCTTCAGTTGCTAATTTTTGGATGCACCAGAGAGGAGCCCCAATGCTTAAAAAATGTTCGCATAGCTACTGTGCTTCCGTTAAACTTTAAGCCAGATATAAAATACAACAATCGGGAGATTGTACTCTCCAACCAGAATGTAACCTATAAGTGTTTTACAAACGAGGAGGGCGTTGTTGAGATTCCGGAGCTAATACCCGATGTATACACCATTAATACATGCTGGGAGCTAACGGGTGCTCAGTACAAGGAGCTGCTTAATGAGCCCATTAATTTAGAGGATAGAATAAAAGTTCTGGTAACAGGTACTTTGCCTAATACGCCAATATTCTCATCGGAAGATTTAAGCCTAGTTCTAGAGGGCATAGTTCTTAAGGACTTGGTAATTTCCAAAATATACTATTCTGGAACTAAGGATAATTTAAATAGGAACTACTCTTCGGATCAATTTGTTGAGGTGTTTAACAACTCCGATGAGACTGTTTATATCGATGGGAAGTACATAGCCCTAACCGAGTCGAGATCTCCAGCAGCATTCCTTGCCATTGATAATCCCGAGTATATATATGCTAGGCAAATATGTAAGTTTCCAGGAAACGGAACGGAGTTTCCTGTTTATCCTGGGCAGAGCATAGTTATTGCAGCTCGTAGCGCAAGAAATCATACCATTAGCGCAGCCAACTCTGTGGATTTATCCTGTGCCGATTTTGAGGTTAAAGATTATGATGGAATGGGTAATCCCGATGTTCTTTCACTTCCCATGTACTCATCATCAACAGCAATTAAGTTCTTTAACTTGATTACAGGTGGGCCTAACGGAGTATTCCTTTTTGAAACCGACCAGGACGTGCTAAGCTGGCCAGAGGTTAACGTGCCAGGAAGCTCTTCGAGCGAACGGTTTAGGCAAATTCCTGTGGGTACAGTTATAGATGGTGTTGAGGTGCTTAAGAACGAAACCGTTAATGGGCCAAATGTTGGGCTTAAGCGGCTTCAGAATTTCATTGACGCTGGCTTTGTGTGCATATCCGCTTCAACAGGATACGTTAATGAGTCGGTTGAACGTAAGGTATGCAAGCTTGGTAACAACAGGGTTTACTTGCAGGATACCAACAACAGTAGCGAAGATTTTGTGGTGATTAAAGGGCCAACTCCTAGAGATTACCAAAACCCCAACCTTTTAAATCTTGAGCAGTAGTATGAATAGGTTTATTTCTCTTATTGCATTTATAGTTCTATTTCAGCCCCTTTACTCGCAAAAGGTTGACTCGGTAGCCGTAACTCCAAGTATTAACCAGCGTAGCCTTCAGGTGGTAATGCAGCACTGGATTAATACCGATAATGCAGCGGGATTAACTTTTGCCAATGTGAATAAGGGCGGTTTTACCACCTTTGAGAACTACTTTTCGGGGGGGAGCCATCATAGGGTTCAGGAAGGCGATGGAATTAATGGTATGCGCTTATACTCCGAGGGATACCGTAGCTTTAACAAAAGGTTATTTGCAAGGGGTAGCTTCCATTTTAACAAGTTTATTGAGCAGAACAGAGCCTGGTCCGACGTAGTAAATACCTACAACTCCAATCCCTACATAATGGGAAGCAGCGTTAAAGGCGATTACGATAGCCAGCAAATTGAGCTAAACCTTAAGGTGTACACCGATACAATAGGCCGTTTTACTTATGGCTTATCATCAAACTACGAGGTTTTAGATATATCGAGGCAGCGTGACCCACGTACCAGAACGTACCTGCTCGACTATAACATAGCTCCATCTGTTACCTATAAGGTAACGGCAAATAGCCGGATTGGTGCAAATGCATACTACCGGTTCCAAAAGGAGAAAATGCCTAGTATATCAACGGTTCAAACAGATCCTAACCTAAAGTATTACACCTTTTTTGGACTACAAAACTTTAATAGCAAGATTGGCGGTTACAAGGGGTTTAAAAGACAGTTCGAAAGCGATTTTGTTGGTTCGGCAATTCAGTACAACTATACAAATGCTTTTGTAAACGTACTTGTTTCTGGGGGTGTTGATGCACAATGGCAGGAAACGGTTGGCGATAAAAAGCAATCGCCAGGTTCGTTCAACTCCTTTGGGTACAATTTCTTAACCAGCATCCTAGTTAAAGCGAACCGCTTTGTTCACAACGCAGCTCTAACTGCAAAGTACAGCAATGGTGCTGCCGATGAGTATAGGCAGTCGCTATATACGGTTCGCGATCCCGAAACGGGCACATCCACTGAGTACTGGGTTACCGACTATATCTACGAGAACCGATTCATTACAGAGACCTACAACTTGGCTATGTCCTGGAAAACATATGGACTAAAACAGAATGGGCAAGAAACCAAGTGGAGCCTTGGCTTAGATGCATCGTACTCATCGTTTAGAAATACTTACTACCTACCTACATCTACATTTAGTGCAAGCGTTGCGTGTGCTGGTATAAGTGGCTCTTATTTACTATTAGATAGGCGCTCGCACACCCTTGAGGTTTCCTCTCATGTAGAGGGGGGGATAAACCTTGATTCTGAGCTCGATTTGGCTAATACATCCGAAGTATCTGAGCTTATTCTAGCTCCCGATTTGGATTACTACAAGCGTAGTACCATTAAAGTTGGAGGAGCCATTACCTATAACTTCCCCCTTGTATTTGCCGGCAGAGGGGCTATGACTGGTTATGCCCGTATTTACGGGGAAAACATGTTTGCTAGCAATTCATACAACTGGCATGTATTTGGACTTGCCATAGGATTACTAACCCTTTAATTCCCAAAAACTATGAATTTTACCTTTAAACGATCATTGACCGTAGCCTTTGTTGCTATAGCTGCAATGGTGTTCAACTACTCATGTACAAAGGATGAGCTGGAGAATACCCCTCCTGTAATTTCTTTTGAAACTGCTCAAATTGCAGTGAATACCGATGACAATAGTTCTTACGATGTGAAACTTCAGCTTTCGGCTGCAGCGTACAAGGACATTACCGTTAAGCTAAGCGTATCGGGTACAGCAGTGGAGAACGAGCACTACACCATTCCTTCAAAGGAAATTACCCTTCAAAAGGGCGATACCGAAGGCATTATTCCAATTACCATTCTTAACCAGAATATTTGGGATTCTGAGCTTACCATTATTATCCTATTGGCTCCTGGTACCGACTATTCAATTAACCCACAGCTTACCAATCAAATAACCGTTAAGCTAACCAAGGAGATTGTGCTTCCTCAAATTGGTTTTGGTAGCACTGCCAGCGTATTTACCAACCCTTATAATGCAGAGACCATNNAAGCTGCAGCTAGTATCTAACGAGGCTTTAGCTTACGATGCTGTTCTGTCTATGGAGGTTACTGGTGATATGGCTTTTGGAACCGATTTCCTTCTAAATAACACTTCTGAGTCTTCATTTACTTTTCCACAGGGTGTTACATCGCACGAGATAGAGCTAACCTTTCTAAAAAAGGACGAAGCTGGTTTTAGTAAGGAGATTTCATTAAGTCTTGTTCCTGCCGACCCTAAAAAGGTTGCAATATCTGAGACTGCAGGAGCACTTACCCTAGAGGCAGGTGACCCTACCGTTGATTTTGCCTCAATTTTAGTGGTTCCTGCACTTCAAGGTGGCGAAGGCTATCAGGTTTATCAGCAAATACGTACTGTAGAGAGCTTGTGGGATGGTAAGATTGCCATAAACGTTGCGGCTAACCCAAGCAAGGGCAACTACCTTAAGTCTTTTAGAAACATGAGCTTTATATCGGCGTTCGACTGCTTAACCAATACCTCTGGTGGCGACGTTCTAAGACTTGCCGATATGCTAAGATTTGTTTCCGATACCGTTATTGCCGACTATGGTGCTGCTCGTACCACTAGGTATTTCTCTCCATCTGATAGTTTGCTTCGCTTTGTTGCAAATGGTAAGGATGCAACTAAAGGTACCGTTACAGCCCCAAGACAAAAGTTTACCGCAAACCTTATTCTTAAGGATAATTGGGAACTTGGTGTAAACACACAGAAACCTTGGCATATAGACTCAAAGGCAACCAATGGTGTTCTTGCTAACAGCACCGTGGCTACCTTCCATACCGTAGAGGTTTGGCTAGAGAAGCTTGAGGGTACTTATGATTTTACCCTAGCTGAGCCAGAAATTCTTTTCGAGGCTTGGTACAAGAGCGATTCTCCCTATTTTATGAAGAACTTCCCTGTAGGTCTTGATGTAGTTAAGGATGGCGATTTCTATAAGGTTACCTATAGACTTTATCCACGCCTTTAATCCATAGTAAGTATTTAGGCAACAAGGTTCTAAATAGAGTTTCTGTTCAATTTGTTATTTGCGGGAACCTTGTTGCCTATTTTTTAACTAATCAGCATTCAATGCTTGTCTATGCCGTTTGGATTTACGGTGATTGTATCTAGCAGCATTGAGTCATAATCACACAACAAATATGCTAAAACGATTGGCATTGCTGCTACTGCTTTCCCTTACCGCTATTCCTACTTTTAGTCAGGGATCGTTTATAAGGGTTATCAAGAGTGGTTCTAAGTATAAATTTGAGATTCCAGATTCATTGCTGGGGCAAGACATCCTATTCGGCTCGCGCATTGTTGATATCAGCGCTCCATCGGCAAAGGTTTACTCTGCAGGACAAATGAGGAGTGAACCTGTGCTTATTAGGTTTGACAAACGCGATAATCTGATCGTAATTGAGGAGATCAACAACTTTGTTGACGTTGATAGTAATGATCCTATTAAGGAGCCTTTAGCAAGAAATATGAAGGTGGGTGGTGTTGAGTATTTCGATATCGAATCTAGAAACAGTGCCAATAGCGCTTCTATTATTGACGTAACTAAATATTTCTCCAACGAGGTTCAGCTTGCGTGGCCCTTACCCGATAACGTTAAGAAAGGGAAGTTGGATAGCAAGCTCTCGGAGCTGCAATTTGTTAAGCAGCACACCGATAGGGTAAATATCAGAACCTATTATGAGTTCTTGGGTGGGAAGGAGACTTTTACCATTACCGTTCAGTACTTTTTACTGCAACTACCCAAAGAGCCTCTAAGATATAGGCTCGACGATGAACGTGTTGGTTACCAAAATTTCAAACGGAAAGCATTTGCAAGTGGTAAGCCAATATCAAGCAATCAGTACATCTCACGGTGGAGAATTGAGCCTGCTCCTGCCGATATGGCAAAACACAGGGCTGGCGAGTTGGTTGAACCACAAAAGCAGCTAGTTTTTTATATTGAACCCTACTTCCCAAAGGATTGGATACCTTACATAAAGCAGGGTATAGAAGTTTGGAACAAAGCTTTTGAAAAGATTGGATTTAAAAACGTGGTTGTTGCTAAGGATTTTCCAGAGAACGACCCCAATTTCGATCCTTACGATATTAAAACCAACGTTATTAGGTACTTGCCTGTTGACGAAGCAAATGCCGCAGGGCAGATATGGACAGATCCTAGAAGCGGCGAGATTATTAATGGTGAGGTGCTTTGGTGGAATAACGTAGTTGAGCTAATTAACAAGTGGCGCTTTATGCAAACTGGGGTTGTTGATCCACAGGCAAGAGCCCTGGTGTATGAGCCAGATTTTATGGGCGAAATGATTAGGTACGCCATTGCCCACGAAATTGGACACATATTGGGAATGCAGCACAACCTAAAGAGTTCTTACGCATACCCTACCGATTCGCTCCGTTCGCCATCTTTTACTCAAAAGTATGGCACAACGGCTTCCATAATGGACTACGCAAGGTTTAACCACATTGCCGAGCCAGGCGATTTGGAACGTGGTGTAAAGCTAACCCCTCCAATGCTTGGTGCCTTCGACTTCCTTTCGGTGGAGTATGGTTACATCTATTTGCACAATGCAAAAACTCCTGCCGATGAGGTTGCAGCTCTGGACTCATTGCTTAAGTCGCAGTCGCACAACCCTATGTGCCTATTCTCGCCCTTTATTACCTCGGCCATATCGCCAGATCCTTCGGCGCAAACCGAATCCTTGGGCAACGATGTGTTAAGGTCATCAGCCAGAGGTATAGAGAACACGCAAGTGCTTCTAACCAATTTGGTTGAGTGGACGCTACAGTATGGGGGGAAAACCTCGGATATTGAGGATCGCTACGATGCGCTGCTTAAGCAGTACTATAGGTACATATCCCTATCCATGTCGTACCTTGGAGGAAAGTACACCGTTTATGGTCCGCTAAACCAGGAGCGTACGCGCTATATACCAGTGGATAAGGCGAAGCAAAAAGAAGCTCTACGCTTTGCTGTCAATCATCTATTTAATGCGCCCACATATCTAGACCAAGCTAAGCTAACAGCGGTAATTGGTTCGCAAACCGACAATATTCTAAAGCGTCAGGCTGAGGTTACACAAACGTTGCTAAGCAATTTAATTATACCAAGAATATTTGCTAGCACTGCTAACCCTAACAATGATTACTCCCTTACCGAGTATCTGCACGATTTGGATGAGCTTATTATGGATACAAAACCCAATACCCCATACCAAAAAGGGCTTCAGGTGGTTTACATCTTATCTCTAAAGAATCTTGCAAAAATTGCGTCGCCCGACGATGCTTCAAAGGTAGCAGCCGATGCTGTAACGGCTACTACAGCCTATGCTCAGCTTCAAAAAACAAAGCAACGCCTGCAAAAGCTAGCTAAGCGGGGAGGCCAAAATGGGTTACACTACCAGTATCTTATTTCACTTTTGTAAAGGCACCATAAATAAACAGTATTAAGATGAAAAGACTTCTTTATTTATTCGTTTCAATATTCTTGATTTTACCTAACGTATCAACGGCCGATGAGGGTATGTGGCTTCCGTTCCTACTAAAGAACGAGAAGTATGCCGAGATGAGGAAAATGGGCCTAAAGCTAAGCGCAGAGGAGATATACAGCGTTAACCAAGCTTGCCTTAAGGATGCTATTGTTGGATTGATGGGCGAGGGTTCCAATCTTAGGAGCTATGGTACTGCAAGTTTTGTTTCTTCCGATGGGTTGCTAATAACCAACTACCATGTAGTTCTTTCCTATATTGAGCGCTTCTCTACCCCTGAAAACGATTTTATTAAGTACGGCTATTGGGCTAGTAACCGTAGCGAGGAATCTATTTGTAGAGGACTGCAAATTAAGCAGCTGGTTAGAATGGAAGATGTTACCGATAGAATCCTTGTGGGAACCGAAGGGCTTACCGGTCGCGAGCGCCAGAATAAGATAAATGAGAATGGTAAAAAAATTGCCGATGAGGCTACTAAGGGAACCAAGCACGAGGTGCGTATGCAGGCTCTGTTTGGCGATAGCCAGTATATTATGAACGTGTACGCGGTTTATAAGGATGTTAGAATGGTTGCTGCACCTCCTTTTGCCCTAGGTAAATTTGGTGGAAATACCGACAACTACCGCTGGCCACGACAAACACTTGACTTTGCAGTGCTTAGGGTTTATGCTAACAAGGAAAACAACCCTGCAAATTTCTCTGCAGAAAATGTTCCTTACAAGCCCAAACACTTTCTTCCCATTGCCAAAAAAGGCGTTCAGGAGAACGATTTTGTGATGATAATGGGCTTCCCTGGCTCTACTCGCCAGTACATCCCCTCTTTTGCACTAGACAAAATAGTGTTTAACGAGACAGCCGAAAAGGTGGCTATTACTCGCGACAAGATGAATATTCTTAAGAACGCAATTGAGGAGAATCCAGATACAAAATTCCGTTACACCACTCGTCTTTCGTCGGTAGGGAACAGTTACCTTCGTTGGAGCGGCGAGATTATGGGTGTTAACCAAATGGATTTGGTTGCCAAAAAGCAACAAGAGGAGCAGCAGTTTAAGGAGTGGGTTGCTAAAGATCCTAAGCGCATTCAAAAATACGGCAACATACTTGAGCAAATGGAGGAGCATTACAAGGAGGTTGCTGTGTATAATCTTGCTAACACCTTCTTCTTGGAGGCAGGTATTAACGGCTCAGAGATTGTTCCCTTTATTGGAAAGTTTGAAAAGCTGGTTGCAATGTACGATAGGAAAGAGCTTAACCAAAAGGCTGCAAATGCCGAAGCGGAGAACCTTGTTAAGCTAACCGATCAGTTCTTCCGCAACTGGAGCTACGAGGTAGATAGGCGCATGTTCCGTAATCTAACCTACCGTTACTACCAAAAGCTCGATCCTAAATTTGTTGCCGAAGAGCTGCTGGCCTGCACTAAAAAGTACGATGGCGATATTGAAATGCTAAGTAACGAGGTGTTTAAAAACTCCATGTTTACCAGTAAGGATAAGCTTATGGCTTTTCTGGAGAGCGAGGAGCGCGACGTGAAAGGTCTTATTAAAGACGATGAGCTATATCAAATTGCCATTGGGTACTACAGAATTAATGTTGATAAGATTGCTAGGCAGCGTGGCGAACTGCAAAACAAGCTTTTGGAGCTAAACGCAATTTATGTTGATGGTTTGCTTGAGATGAACAAGGGGAATGCCATTTATCCCGATGCAAACAACTCGCTGCGCATTAGCTATGGTAAGGTAGCCGGAACCGATGCCGAAGATGGCCTTAAGTACTATCCTTTCACCACTCTTCAGGGCGCCTATAACAAGTACATTAACAACGCTGACGATGAGGAGTTTTACCTACCCAAAAAGCTTCGCGAAATATACCTTAACAAGGGCTATGGTGCCTATACCGCAAAGAATGGCGATATGGTAACCAACTTCCTAACAAGCTGCCATACAACCAGCGGTAACTCGGGTTCGCCAGTTATTAATGCCAAGGGGGAGCTTGTTGGTCTAAACTTCGATAGAATTTGGCAAGGTGTTGCTTCCGATTACAGGTATAGCCCAGAGCTTTCTAGGTCTGTATCGGTTGATATTAGATACATCCTATTAGCTTTAGATAAGTATGCGCCCAACAACTATGTCTTAAATGAGCTTTTACCTAATAAGAAGTAATCAATGAAATATTTTTTGTTCTTTTTGCTTTTAGTTGCTCCACTTGCTGCTTTTTGTGCAAAACAGCTTGAGTGTGGTAGGCATGAGGTTGACTGTACTGGTAAATGCGGACGCTTTATTGATAAGAACGGCGATGGATTTTGCGACATTGGTGGCCTATCGGCTAACCAAGCCAAAATACTTGCCAAAACCAAAGCAAAGCCCTACAGCCTAATTTTAATAACCGCTATAACACTAGGGCTTTATCTAGCCACTTCGCTGCTTAAACGCTTTAATGTAATTGGCAAAACGCTGCATCAAAAGATTTGGAACGTAGTGCTTCTGGTTACCTTCCTTGTATCGGGGATACTTGGGTTGGTACTTGTGGCACAAATAAACTACAACATTCTTAACAGCTGGTACTCCTCGTTTTTATACCTTCATGTTGAGTTTGGTATAGCAATGGCCATTGTTTCCATATTCCACGCTTTGTGGCACGTTAAGTACTACGCAAAAGCATTAGGACTAAAGAGCGATAAGCCACGAAGCATAAAGCTTCATATTCCGTTTATCCGTAAATCAGCATAGGTTAGTTGCAAGTGTTTCGTTTCTAGGGGTGTCTATGTACATAGGCACCCCTAGTTTTTTATGCAAAACTCAGGTATGGTGTTTTCCTAATCCCCATTATTTCAACGGAGGGTCACATCAATAAACAATACATCTAAAGCCTAATAGCATTAACTTTATATCATACACTTTCCTCTATTTCGAAATATTACTTACTTTTACCATCGTATTTGAAATTTGAAAAAGTCACATCTATTGCATAAAAAGCTGTTCGGATGAGAAAGCTCCTATTAACCTTTTTAGTAAGCCTGGTAATTGCAGGGATATCGCAAGCGCAAACCTCACGCCTTAAAAAAGCCGATGCGCTGTTCGAGGCGGGAGGATACTATGAAGCCATTGATATCTACAAAAAAGAGATAGATAAGATACAGGAGGATAAGCCTCTATTTGCATCGTATCTCTACAAAATAGGAACCTGTTACAGGTTGATAGGGAATCCCCGTCAAGCCGAGATTTGGTATAGCAAAGCCATACAGCGCGAGGTTCAGGAACCCAAAGTATTCTACTACTATGCCGAAATGCTTAAAATGGGCGAGAAGTACGATGAGGCCATTGAGCAGTTCCAGAAGTACAAGTCGTTGGTTCCTGGCGATGAGCTTGCCGATGTTGGGCTACGTAGCTGCGAGCTGGCAAAGCAGTGGATGGCGAGCCCATCTGGCTACGAAATTGTTAATCTCCGTGCCATAAATACCAAACAGAGCGATTATAGCCCTACATATGCCTCCGACGATTACACCGAGCTCTACTTCACCACATCGCGAGAGGATGCTACAGGCTCAAAGAATCATGCCGCAACTGGAGAGAAGTTTGCCGATATTTTTATGACTACCCGCGACCGTAAGGGCGTTTGGAGCAAGCCTGTTTCCATTGGCGATGCCATTAATACCAGCTACGATGAGGGTACACCTGCTGTTTCCTCCGATGGGAACAACCTATTCTTTACCCGTTGCCGTGTGAGCAAGCGCGATAAGTTGGGCTGCGAAATATGGGTGTCGGAGAAACGTTCGCAGGGATGGGGCGACCCAGTGTCCATTCCCCTTTCTGCTGATAGTATGATTGTTGCTCACCCTTCCATTTCGCAGGATGGACTTGAGCTATACTTTGTAAGTGATATCGCAAGCGGATTTGGTGGTCTCGACATTTGGAAGGTAACCCGCACGTCAACCAGCGACTCTTGGGGCGAGCCCATTAACCTAGGAGGTAGCATTAATACGCCTGGTAACGAAATGTTTCCCTTTATTCACCCCGATGGAACGCTGTACTACTCGTCCGATGGGCTTCCTGGCATTGGTGGTCTCGATATTTTTAAGGCAACCCAAAAGGATGGAGGTGCTTGGGCTGTAGAGAATATGCGTTTCCCAGTTAACTCTCCTGCCGACGATTTTGGCATTATCTTCGAAAAGGAGCGTGAGGCAGGTTACTTCTCGTCTCGTCGCTCAGGTGGCCGTGGTGCCGACGATATTTACCTGTTCTACCTTCCACCAATCATTTACAACGTAATAGGGGAGGTTAACGACGAGAAAACCAAAGCACCTATAGCCAGCGCTACAGTTAAGCTTGTAGGTAGCGATGGATCTATTATAAACGCCGAAACAGATACCCGTGGTGGCTTTAAGTTTATGCTTAACCCCAATACCGATTACGTTCTTGTTGCCTCTAAAAAAGGATTCCTAAATGGCAAGGACAAGCTTACCACCCGTGAGCTAAAGGAGAGCAAAGACTTTGACTCAAAAATTAAGCTAACCTCTACCGAGAAGCCCATTGAGTTGCCCAATATATTCTACGATTACAACAGATGGGAGCTTCGCCCAGAATCTATGGCTGCGCTCGATCGCCTAGTTGAGATTCTTAACGATAACCCAAATATCACCATAGAGCTTGGCTCGCATACCGATAGCCGCGGTACCATGGAGTACAACTACGACCTATCGCAAAAGCGTGCCCAGTCGGTTGTTAACTATCTAATAGAGAAAGGTGTTGCTGCCGATAGGCTAAAGGCTAAAGGTTACGCCCAATCGCAGCCAAAGGTTGCCGATGAGGCTTTGGCCACACAGTACAGCTACGTTAAGGTTGGCGATGTGCTAAACCAAGCGTTTGTAGATAAGCTTGCTACTGAGGAGCAAAAAGAAACCATTTATCAAGTTAATCGTAGAACAGAGTTCAGAGTTCTTCGAACTGATTATAAGTAGCGTAATATACCTAAAAGGGAGCCAACCGGCTCCTTTTTTGGTTTAACTACATTCTGTTATCTATGTACAGGTATCTGGTTGCAACCGTGTTTGTTCTTTTATGTGGTGGTTTGCTTAGTGCAACCGCCCAAAAGATTTATGAGGCTGAGGATATTGCCGATGCCAAGCTTAAGGTTTACGCCGTTGATGAGGCTAAGGATGCCGATTTACTGGTGCACTTTGTTTACGAGAAACCCCATGTAACCCGCATTGGGCTCTGGATGGAAGTGCCTACACCCCAGGAGGCCGACATTCTTATTTACTTTGTTGACGATATTAAAGAGTCAAACATAACCATTTGGCTGGTTGACACACCCGACGAGGCTAAGTGGCAAAATGAGGCTAAAAAGGCACTTTTGCCCCCTAGTATTATTAAGCCTCCTAAATAGAAATTCGCTACTGTATAATTTGAGGATAATGACTAACGATTTACGCTACGACAAGAGAGGTGTTTCTGCCTCCAAGGATGATGTTCATAACGCTATTGCCAACCTCGATAAGGGGTTATTCCCAAAAGCATTTTGTAAGGTTGTTCCCGATGTTCTTGCCGGAGATCCAGAGTACTGTACCGTTATGCACGCCGATGGTGCAGGTACAAAATCGTCGCTGGCATACATGTACTGGCGCGAAACTGGCGACCTTTCCGTTTGGAAGGGCATAGCGCAGGATGCCATTGTAATGAACCTCGACGATTTACTTTGCGTTGGGGTAACCGATAATATTCTGCTATCGTCAACCATTGGACGTAACAAAAACCTTATTCCGGGCGAGGTTATTAGCGCAATTATTGCTGGAACCGAGGAGTTCTGTCAGGATATGCGCGACCTTGGCGTAAATATCCACCTAACTGGTGGCGAAACCGCCGATGTGGGCGATCTTGTACGCACCGTAATTGTTGACTCAACCGTTACTGCACGCGTTAAGCGCTCTCACGTCATCTCAAACAGCAACATTCAGGATGGCGATGTAATTGTTGGATTAAGTTCATATGGGCAGGCCAAGTACGAGAAAGAGTACAACGCGGGAATGGGCAGCAACGGGTTAACCTCTGCGCGCCACGATGTGTTTGCACACTACCTTGCAGAGAAGTACCCCGAGAGCTACGACCAATCAATAGACAAAAGCCTTGTGTACTCAGGCGGGTATAAGCTTACCGATATTATCCCCGAAATAGGTATTACTGCAGGTAAAATGGTGCTTAGCCCAACCCGTACCTATGCTCCTGTTATTCGTGAGATACTAAACAACTACCGTCCTGTAATTCACGGATTGGTTCACTGCTCGGGTGGTGCACAAACCAAGGTGATGAACTTTGTTGATAATCTGCTTGTAGCCAAGGAGAACCTATTCCCTGTTCCTCCGCTGTTTGATATCATTCAGCGCGAGTCAAAAACCCCTTGGGCCGAGATGTACAAGGTGTTTAATATGGGGCATCGCATGGAGATTTACGTTTACCCAGAGTTTGCCGAGGATATTGTGGCTATTGCCCGCGAATTTGGTGTTGATGCCCAAATTATTGGCTCATGCCACGCCAGCGAAAAGGGTAACAAACTTATTGTTAGAAGCGATAAGGGAGAGTTTATCTACTAGCATATCATTTTCATATATAAAGCAGCCACCTCAGCATTTGGGGTGGCTGTTTTGCTTTTCATAGTATTGCGCAAAAAGGTTGTCTGGCTATTAAATGGGTTGATATATAGCAATATGTGATTTTTTGCTATAAACGTGATTTCTCCTATTTTTGCGGCTGAAAAATTAATGATACTATGGCTGGCACGAAGGGAATTTTTCAGCGGACTGAGCTTTTGTTGGGCAAATCGAACATGGAGAAGTTGGCTCAGACACGCGTGATACTATTTGGAGTAGGAGGGGTTGGAAGCTGGTGCGCAGAGAGCTTAATTCGCAGCGGTATAGGCCATCTAACTATTGTTGATTCCGACAGGGTATGCGTTACAAATATTAATAGGCAGCTAATGGCCACCACCAAAACGGTGGGCAAGGTAAAAACTGAGGTGCTTAGGGAGCGCCTGCTGGAGATTAACCCTTCGGCAGATATTGTGGCTATTCAGGAGATTTACAACGCTAGTAATCATCACCTTTTCACTATAGAATCCTACGATTTTATTATTGATGCCATTGATAGCATTGCAAGTAAGGTTCACCTTATTAGGATGGCAACCCGCACTAATGCAACTTTTATCTCATCCATGGGAGCCTCACTTAAGGTTGACCCAACCCGTGTTAGGGTTGATGAGTTCTGGAATATCAAGGGGTGTCCTTTAGCCTCAATAGTGCGCAAGCGCATTAAACAGGGCGATTTGCCTGCTAAAAAGTTTCTATGCGTTTATAGCGATGAGGTACTTGATAACATGGGCGAAAATGCCTCGTGTGGTACCAGCAGCTGCTTATGCCCAAAGAATATAGCGCCTGTGGGCAATCCAGAGCTGGCCAACCACGAGTGGTGTAGCGCAAAAGCCCGCATAAATGGCACAACAAGCCACATTACTGCAATTTTTGGTTTTACGCTGGCAGGGCTTGTAATAAAATCGATATACAATAGCGGTAAGTAGATTATACCATACACAAAAGGCTGCCTAATTGGTATTGGGCAGCCTTTGTTTTAAAGCAATTAAGGGGATTACATATCAAATCCTATCATCTTACCCTTTTTCATAATTAGCTCATCGTCAAAGTAAACGTCTGGCTCTTTAACAAGGCCATCAAGGTGGCTGCTAACCGATATGCGCCCGCCCATGCTCTTGTTGTTACCAAAGGCAATGTGGATGGTGCCAAACACCTTCTCATCTTCAAGTATTTCGCCAGTAAGAATGGCTTTGTAGTTGGTCCCAATACCAAACTCGGCTACCGCACGGGCATCGCGACCAACCTTATCAACCATCTGAATTAGCTTTTCGGCCTCTTTGCCTCCGCTAATCTTTTCGGCATATCCGTTAACAATATCAATGGTAATAGGGGTTTCAATCATTCCTATGCCAGCCATTGAGCCGTCAATAATAAGGGTCCCATTGGTTTGGTCCTCCCAAGGTGCAAGGTAAACCTCGCCAGAGGGAAGATTTCCGCTCTCGCCCTTGTTGCGCATAACGCCCTTGCTGGGAAGTATTTTCCTGTCCTTAACGGGCATAACCACGTTGGTTCCCTTCTCGGTGGTAACCTTAATGGTGCTAACGCCAACAAGCTTAGCGGCTATATAGTCGGTTAGGGCAATAATCTTATCGTAATCTGCATTTAGGCAGCGTACCATGGTATCAAGGTTAATACCGGGCATTGTTCCAAAGCGAACGCCTTGGGCTGCTGCTTCGCGGCGAGCATCGGTATGGGTAAGCGATTTGTTGGTTGGGCAAACCACCACATCAACCGCTTTCATAAGGGCAGCAATGGCCACAGGAGGCTCTTGCCCATCAATATCGCGCGATTTTATCTCAACAAGCATAGACTCTTTGCAGAGCTCCTTACCCGCTTCGTGAAGGCCAAGGCCAATTTCGCGTGTAAGCTCGTCGGTTACAATTAGTACCGTTTCTTCTGGTTTTAGCCCCATGCAGTCGCGTAGAGCAATTATTGAGGCGTCTCTTAGTTCTTTGTTCATAGCATAACAATTTGCCACAAAATAAGAATTTCTTTTAAAAAAGGGCAGGTAACCTGATTTATAGCATAGGTAATAGGCTAATTGCGTGTGCTTTTGCGC
>DHVO01000022.1:32378-33971 GCA_002412705.1 Bacteroidales bacterium UBA5206
CTGCTATAGATTGGGGGATTTTACCCTCAAGTTCGTAGCGCTCAATGTAGCCTTCGGCCTCAACGGTTCTATCCTGATTTGCAAGCGATTTTACCACAATTCCAAACGCCTTGTAGTAGTTGGGGTCGGTGCTGCTGCTTACGTAGGGTAGGGCATGTGCCATGGCGTTGGTATAGTCCGATAGGTTAAAGTAGCACGTTGCCATGTAGATACTCACCGAGTCTGAACTTTCGCTTTGCGGAAGGCTTTCAAACAGGCTAAGGGCTTTGGCGTAATCGCCATTCTGGTAGTATGATTTGGCAAAGTACGGAGTGCTATCGGAGGTAGAGGCTGCTCTGCCTTTCCTTTTTGCTGATGTTGCTTCGTAGCTTTGTGGCATAGCCGATATGCTCTCTTCTGCCTCTTCCTCTTCGTAGGTTGGTGTAGCATCGGACATAACGCGATACTGCTCATCGGCCATTTTGGTTTGTAACCTTGGTCTGGTGTCGCGGGGCTGATTGGTTGGAATAAGCCCTTGCTCCTTGCTTTGTATACTCTTTAGCATCTTGCTGGAGTACATGGTGGTATCGGGACCTAAATCGCGTAAGCGGGGCAGCATGGTAACGGGGTCGTGGCTAAGGGCCACAAGTTCGTCGTTGTTGTACATGCCCTCGGCAAACATATCGTTCCTGTTGTTGGTTATTGATACCCACACAACCAACGATGATATGCCAACAAATAGCAGCAGCGTTGCGGCAATGCGCAGCCATGTGGTGCGATTGGCTCGGTGAATGAATGGCGATGCTAGTCGCTTGTCTATCTGTTTATTTAGCTTGTTCTCAATGGTGTGTATCTGCTCTGGGTTTGCGAGTAGCGATAACCCCTCTAGCTCATCGGCGCACATGGGGCAATCGGCCACGTGGCGCTCAACCATATGAGCCTCTTTGCTGCTAAGCTCCCCTTTTAGGTAGGCAACTAGCACCTGATTAGGGATGCATCCGTTTCCGTTATATGTAGTTTTCATAGTTGTTACTCCTTTCTGCGTTCCATACCAATTTTCAACATCCTTTTCCCGTTCTGTATGTAGCTTTTCACCTCGTTTAGGGTGAAGCCCGTTTTGTCGGCTACCTCCTTGTAGCTAAGCTCTTTTAGGTAGAAAAGTTCAATGCACGTTCGTTGCTCTTTCGATAGATTCTCAATCTCGCCATCAAGGTGCTGCAGCGTGTGCTCTAAGGAGTCCTCACTATAAGGATTGCTTGATTCGCCATTTTCCATAACCTCGGCAGAGAGAATTTGCATGTGGTTATCAGATAATCGTAGGTTCCCTTTGCTCTTGATAAGCTGGAAGCAGTGGTTCTTCACTACAGTGTATAGCCACGGCTTAAAAATCTGGATATCGTGGCGCAGTAGGGTGTCAAAAAGCTTCTCGAAGACTTGCATTACTGCATCTTCGCTCTCGTCCCTATCCTTTAAATACTTAAAACAGGTTGCAAAAACAAAACCAGTGTAGCGTTTAAATAGCTCACCAACAGCCTGCTTGTCGTTACTCTGCTTGTAACGCTCAATAAGCTGGTTGTCGGTTAAGTTTTCTAATCGTTCTTTCTTTTGCATAGT
>DHVO01000024.1 GCA_002412705.1 Bacteroidales bacterium UBA5206
CACTGGCTCACTTAAAACAAGAGTCAGACTACACAAAAGCCAAGGAAAATCTTGATAGCAGCATATATAATGTAAACAACTTAATTAAATCACTTACAAGCGACGAATCAAAAAAGCACGCAGAAGAACTTAAAGAGGCAATAACAAATTACTCTTCCGAACTAGACAACTTTTACGCTTACATAAAAAAGGAAACGGAATTAGCCCTTGAAAACAAAAAACTTGGCGAGAAGCTCATGCAAAGCATGAACCAGAACGACGTATCAAATTCCAAAACATTTAACAACCTTATTAATGCCCGCCTGCAATTCCTAGCGTACCAAATTTATAAGGATCCCAAGGCAAAGGAAAGTGCTACCGAATACATTACAGCCATAATATCGCAAGAAAAGGGAATAATAAGCGAACAAGCATCGGAATACTTTGATAGGTTGAATAAGTACGATGAGATTATTACCCTCAGCAAACAATCGGAGGAGGAACAACGTAAGCTGGGTAGAACCATTATGGACGAATGCAATCAGCAAACCAGCGCTATTTCCAACGATCGGGAACAAACAAAGAAACTGGTAACTACCAGTATCATTATGTTTGCCATTCTATCCATTTTACTAGGAATAATTGTAAGCCGCATTGTTACCGTGTACTTTACCAGGGCAATTGGGCGCAACGTGGAACTGGCAACCCAGTATGCCAATGGAGATCTTACCGTTCAATTCTCCACCGATGAGCTGAGTAAAAAGGATGAGCTGGGCGACCTTGCCAGAGCAATGGCCAACATGGGCGAAAAAATTAAAGAGGTTATTACCAGCGTGCTTAACGGCGCCAATAACGTTGCAGCGGCCAGCAATCAAATGAGCAGCGTATCGCAGCAAATTTCCCAGGGAACAACAGAGCAAGCCTCGTCAACCGAGGAGGTTTCTAGCTCCATGGAAGAGATGACCTCTAACATTGAGCAGAACACGCAGAACGCCCAACAGGCAGAAGCGATAGCAACTAAAGCCGATGAGGGAATAAATCAGGTTGCAACATCCGCAATGGGTAGCCTTGAATCGGTAAGGGAGATAACTCAAAAGATATCAATTATTGGCGAAATAGCGTTCCAAACAAATATTTTAGCGCTTAACGCTGCTGTTGAGGCAGCACGTGCAGGCGAGCATGGTCGAGGTTTTGCTGTTGTGGCAGCAGAGGTAAGAAAACTTGCGGAACGTAGTCGTGTTGCAGCAGTTGATATTGAGTCGCTATCAAAATCGAGCTTAAAGGTAACCGAAGAGGCTGGTGCCTTTATGGAGAACATTATCCCCGATATTAAGAAGACCACACAACTTGTACGTGAAATTGCCGCGGCTAGCCTAGAGCAACGCAGCGGTGCCGATCAAATTAACAATGCCATACAGCAGCTAAACCAAGTGGTTCAGGAAAATGCTGCTGCTAGCGAAGAAATGGCAACCAGCGCCGAAGAACTTGCCAGCCAAGCCGACCAGCTGCGCGATACCATTGGCTACTTTAAAGTTGACGCCCAAGCATTGAAACAAACCTACCAATCAAAAGCAAGGTTTGCCACAAACGATTATGCGCATAAAACATCGAATGCTACACCTAAAAAAAATGTAGCAAAACAAGGTAAGGGTGTTAATCTCGATTTTTACAAGGGAACCGATAACGATAAGGACTACAACCGATTCTAGCAGTATCACCAAAATCAAAATGCCCGGAACACTCCGGGCATTTTGCGTTATATTTTAAGGTTTGTCATAGCATCCGTTATCTTAAAATCGTACTTAGGATAGTCAAATACGGGCAATCGAGCCTCTGTTTCGCCAATGGAGTAACCCCATACGCTGCGGTAATCCTGTGGGTTTTCTCCCATATCCTCCAGCTGATGCAAATACTCGCCAATGGGTTTCGATTCAATAATAACCACCTTTCCCATTTTATGAATAATAGGGCTATGCCAACGAGTATGATCATGGTCGAACTCAAGTATGCGCCGGCCCCATCGTGTAATACCTATTGTTTTAAATGTTAAACTCTTACCTACTCCTGGTAGGTTAATTACATTCCTATCGGTGGAGAGGAATGGAATCTGTAGCTCCTCCCTAAATTTCTTTAAGTTCTCTTTAAGTGTGTGAGGTTGCTCTGCATACTCTCGTACCGTGTGGTAATACTCAGGAGGGATATGCCCTAAAACCTTCTCCTCAACCTGTTCCTGTACTGCACGCGCATTGGTAGCATAGTTAAAGCTGTTCTCTAAAAAGCCCTTTACCGAAAATGTGTAGTAGGTAATAACCCCAATATCGTTAAGAACCTTGCGTAGCATTGCCGTATGCCCTCTTCTTGATGCTGCAGTGGTAAATACCAGCTGGTTATTAACGGTCCACCCTGCGCTAATTAGCCGTTTCACGGCAAGTTCGGCCTCTGGTGTAACCTCCATTGGTGCTTCAAAGTGCGTTTGAATAACAAACTGCTTTATACCTATTTGCTGAGCCTTGACTCTAAAAGCAGACAGCACCTCTACCAGCTCTTCGGTAACACGCTGAGGTAAGTATGCGGGCAAGCGTGAGCCTAACCGTATGCGCACAATCTCGGCATGCTTCTCTCCCTCTGGGCGCTGCTTGTTAGCCTCCCGCTTACGGAGAGCCATTTGGTAAACCTCGTCAAGAATACGCTCAAGGGATTTGTTTTGGCTCATTAGCGCATCGCCGCCAGTAATTAGTATATCCCTAAGCTGCGTATCATTCTCCCAGTATTCCAGCAAGCGCTGCATCTTGTCGTTCCACGACTCCTTAGGCTTTAGCTTATCGATGTTGAAGTTGAGATTGCCACGCTGAAAATCGTACATCCGCTGGCACGATACACATAAGCCCCCACAAGCCCGCCCCATGGTATCGGGAATGAGTATAGCAACCTCTGGGTATCGCCTATGTACATTGTGATGCGATGGAAGTAACCATCCAGCGGCATTGGGTTTTCCTGGCTCAACTTTATCCTCCTTTTCCCATGCCTCTATATTCCCGTACTGATCTATTAGCTGTTTGCTGTAAAGCACGTAGTGACGAATGGCCAGATCGGCTCCCACATCAAGCCCCGCTGCCGATGTGTTTAGTAACGAAAGGTAATACGGATTAACAAAGAATGGAATACCCTTTTTTTCTGCTCGCTCCATTACCTTGAGGGTATCAAGATCGAGAGAGTAATCTAGCAGCTCATTTAACAGCTCGGGAGAGCGAATGGCAAAGCGAAGATGGAACATGTAATCGTTCCACCATTCCCTAACCTTTTCAATGCGTTGCTCCAAGGTGTAATGTGCGGGTAATGCGTACCTAGAATCCCCATCCTCGCAGCTATTAATGCGCTCTGCAAGAATTCGGATTATCCGCTCCTTGTTCCGCTCCCTTATAGCAATAATATCTGGCTCAAGACCATGGCGCCAACGGTTCATCCATTGAGTAACCTGATTGGTATCGGGCTTAGGATCGGGCATTTGTCGGGTAAGCTGTCGAAACAGCTGTATCATATCCTCAAAAAAAAGCGGCTTTGCTCCTCCAGAACCAAACCTAACACCTAGCCAAAGTAGCTGGAAAGGGTCGGAAACCGTTATCTCCCCGCCCCTATACGGGTTTGAGAAGGAGCGACCTGCGTTATCGAGATAATCAAGAATACGGATAGCGGCAAAATCTTGCCATCGCAGGTGTTTAAACGCCTCGCGCCCCTTAACGCTCTGCTTGTAGTAGTCTAGCGCAACCCTATTCTCATCAATCACCTCAAAAGCCCAGCTCCTAATGTGGCGCTTAAACTCCTCCTCGCTCTGCGATGTTTTTATTACCTCATCGAGCCGAGGATTCTCCCGAAGAAGCTGCCGAAGGTGCTTCACCGATTTGGCCGATAGTGCAATCTTATCTGGTTGATAATTCATATATGTTATGTTTTTATTAATCGAGTAGTACCAACGGTTTACCCGTTCGGGTATTTAGAGTATAAAAATGATAATCCCCTATACCCCTTTAGCTGCGGCATTAGCTTAGTATCCCCTTACCCATAAAAATTGGCGTTATGCTAACCGATGTTAATACCTAGCTAATACCTTTTAAACGATGGTGGTGCAATGGCACCATGGTGTAGAAGTCCCTAAATGCTTAAAGCTGGACTAAAACAAGCTGAGGGGAAAATTCCCTCGGGCAGATCAGGAATTGGCTGTGCCAATCCGCTTCCAATGAGTAAAGCAGCCAAATATACAAAAAAAAACCACGGGGACAAATTGCCCCAAGTGCCCTGTTACGGCTTTATATCTGATTTACAAGAGCTAAAACGCCTTACTATTTACGCTCTAAATATCAACCCCATACTTTTTGCACTTTAGGTATAGCGTATTCCGGCTAATACCCAGCTCGCGCGAAACACGGCTAACATTCCCTTTGTAAACCCTTAGAGCATCAACTATGGCCTCTTTTTCTACCTCCGATAGGGGTCTAACAGCCTTAGGCTGATTAGCTGCCGTTTCGGCAAAAATGCTCTCTACAAAGTTTTTCTGGTTATGTGATGATTTTTTAATAAACGTATGCTTTTCTATTGCCTGTTTTACAAAACGGTAAAGTTCGCCCTCGTTTCCCAGCCAAGCATGGGCTAGCAACATTTTTTTGGTACGTTGAGAAAGTGATGGTACCGGTTTATTCTGCTTTTTGGATTGATCCTGTAAAAAGTGACGCAGAAAAATCTCGATATCGCCCTTGCGCTCCCTTAATGGTGCAATGCTTACTATTTGCTCACTAAGCAGCTGGTACAAGTCTAACCTAAACTGCCCCTGTTTAATCTTTTCCGTTAAATGGGTTGATGTTGTGCATATTACCCTACATGAGCCTCCACTCAGCCTATTTTGCTTAGCATCGAGCAAATGAGAGTGCAACCTTCGTTGCATCTCAAGCGATAAGTGCTCAATGCCCTCCAGGAATAGCGTTCCGCCTTCGGCTAGAGTAAACAAACCAATACTGTGATTATCTGTAGCGCTTACACCAGAACTGCCAAAAAGAGCCACGCCCAGCTCATCGGGGCTTATCCCAACTAAATTAAAACGCACAAACCCCTCGTTTTTTCGCGAGCTCAAATTGTGTATAACCTGGGCCACAACGCCCTTTCCCACACCAGTCTCCCCAGTAATAAGAAGCGAATCGGAGGTTTGAGCCGCTTTTTTTATATCCTCCTCTATTAAGCTGTATTTTATTGAAGCGGTGCACAAATCGGACTCGCGCTTATCGGCGTAGTTTCCAGTGTACCTATTGATTATACCCACTATTTGTTTCAGTGGGTGAATCACCATCAGTCGGTAACCATTCCCGAATAAATTGGGCTGCACCGCGTTGGATGAGATTAAAAACCTGCCGCTTTTACCTATATCGGCAATCTCTATGCGCGATGCGCTAATACCCTCATCGGTTACAATTGGCAATGTTACCCTATGGTTTGAGCTAATTAAACCGTCGATATGCGCCCCCTTAAGCTCACCATGGGGAACCCCAAATATATCAACAGCCTTACCATTAGCAGCCTCAACCACTCCATTTGCATCTACAAGCACCTCTGCCCAATGGTGATACTTAAAAAAGAGGGCTTGCTCCTGCTGCTCCAGCTTTTGCCGTACTAGCAAAAGGCTATGGCTTAACGCCATGCTAATACTCTCTGCAGCAGCACTAAGCACTGTGGCAAATTCAGAATCAAACAGTGGCGATGCGCCACAAGCTACAACCGAGCCAATTACCTCTTTGGAAGCATCAAGAATGGGAATACCAATACCCTGCCAGTCCTTGTGGTGCTTCGAACTGCCAGACTCCTGTATTTCTCCCTTTTGCTTAAGAACTTTACAAATAACACAGCCCCAAAGGGTAGTGTCATTGGGAAAAGATCCAACAACAAGTCCCCGCTCGCTAATATGATCGGCCATTTCGGGTTTGGACACCACCTTTACCACTCCCCCATCGGCATCGGTAAGTAGTACAAAGTGCTCAACCCCGTTTAGCAGCGATATGAGTACCGACAACCATTTATCGGCAGCACTAATAAGCTTATCAGCCGCTTTTAAACGCTGCTTAAGCTCATTACCACTTAGAATACGAGAGGAAGAATTAACTATATGCTCATCCTTTAAATTACAATCATCCGAAACCTTTTTCCCTTTATCCCCTTTTCCCATATTTTTTTATGCTTTTGTACGCTAAAACAATCGATGGAAGCGGTTGTAACGGTACTTTGAATGGCGATACATTGCCTCCTGCCCAAATCAATTGAATAACTAAAGCGCAATTTCAATGTGTAGTATTAAATACGAGAGGAGAAGCCTAAAGGCGTGCTTTTTTTGATAAATAATCGCGATAGCATGATTAACCTTAAGAATAATGGGCTAGCCTTTAATACTCTTTTGCAAAGCAAAGGCTTCAAGTACCACATTTGAATAGCTGGGGAGGGGGCAATTTTCTCTTGTAAAAAGGGCTAGGTACTCAATATTCTTCTTGGCTTCGCGAATTGGAGCATGAGTAATGCGGCTTAGGAAAAAACCGTTGGAGGCTGCAGCTGTAGCAACCTGACTAATTACCACGTTATGCACAGCTGGTTTGGTAACAATACCAGTTCTGCCAACATGCTGCG
Organism: Bacteroidales bacterium UBA5206; assembly: GCA_002412705.1. GTDB lineage: Bacteria > Bacteroidota > Bacteroidia > Bacteroidales > Tenuifilaceae > UBA5206. The sequence continues at coordinate 6,637 of DHVO01000024.1, forward strand.
CACCAGCTTCGAACTGGGGCTTTATTAGGAGAACAGCAAATCCGCTAGGTTTTAGTAGGCTTTGAAGCGCAGGAAAAACCATGCGTAGCGATATAAACGACAAATCGCCAACAATGGCATCAACAGGCTCAAACAGTAGCAGCGATGGGGGAAAGCTTCGAATATCAGTATTCTCAACGCTTGTAATGCGATTGTTGCCATGCAACGATGGGTGCAGCTGACTAGTGCCAACATCAACAGCCCAAACATGCGATGCCCCGTGCTGCAAGCAGCAATCGGTAAATCCACCAGTTGAAGAGCCTGCATCGAGAACGTTTAGGCCACTAAAATCCAATCCAAAAACATCAACGGCACGCTTTAGCTTCAACCCTCCCTTGCTTACGTATGGAAGCAACATGGAGCTGTTTACGCTAACAATACAATCACCGGTAACATTTACGGCGGGTTTTGCCGCAACCCTTCCGTTAAGGGAAACTAGCCCAGAACGGATAGCATCTACAGCTTTCTCTCTCGACTCAAAAAAGCCGTCGTTTACAAGGTAAATATCCAATCGCATAACACCTGCAAAGAAAGCAAAAAATAATGTGTTTGGTGGTTAGTGTTTCCTTTCTAGTTTCTAGTTTCTAGTTTTTAGCTTTTAGTTTTTAGTCTTTTGTCTTTTAACATTTCACGTTTAACCTTTCACGTTTAACCTTTCACGTTTAACGTCTCACGTCTCACGCCAATTAACACTACCTTTGCAAAAAATGCAACAATGGATTTGGAGGTTCAAAAAACGGCCGATGGCTCCGATACAGTGCTGAATAAGAGCATTGGAGTGCACTATCACTCAACTAATGGTGCCATTACCGAGGCAGAGCATGTTTTTATAACAGCAGGATTAAACCACTTTTCGCAAAGCGATATTGCAATACTTGAAGTGGGTTTGGGAACAGGATTAAATGCCGCTTTAACGGCAATGCATGCAGATGAAAAAGGTTTAAAGGTATCGTATGTTGGGTTGGAACTCTATCCGTTAAATACCGAATTTGTTGGCAAAATAGGATACCAAAAGCAGCTGCCCTCTGCTGCTGCAACAGCGTGGAATGCAATTAGCAATGCGCCATGGAACGCAGAGTTTGCCTTAGGTACAAATTTTACCATGACTAAGCAACAAGCCGATTTCACTTGTTGGGTATCAAACCAACAATTTAACCTTATTTACTTTGACGCCTTTGCTCCCGATTGCCAACCAGAGATGTGGGCTCCGGAGCAATTTAAAAAACTGTACGCTATGCTAAAGCATGGAGGCGTTCTTGTTACGTACTCGGCCAAGGGCATTGTAAAGCAAGCCCTTCGAGATGCTGGCTTCACCGTAAAGCGATTGCCAGGCCCTCCAGGAAAACATCATATGCTAAAAGCAATTAAAGAGGTAGCCGCTCATTAAAAGGAGATTAAAAAAAAATCTGCCTAAAAAATGGTTATTCTATGCTAATCCCTATCTTCGCATGATGTTTTAAGAAGAAACTTAACAACACAACAAATAACTACAATTTATGAAAATCTTAAGAATCAGCTTACTTATTCTAAGTACAGCCGCACTTCTTTCTGCTTGTAACCAGAAAGGTGCTATAAAAAGCGAGCTAAAAACCGACGTCGATAGCGCAAGCTACGCATTAGGTATTAACATCTCCGACAACTTTAAAAGAGGTAACCTAGAGGACATTAATGTGCATGCACTAGCTATGGCAATGCAAGAGGCCCTTGAAGGTAAGGAAACCAAAATGAACTCTGAGCAAGCTATTGAGTTCCTAAACAAGTATTTCCAGAAGAAAGAAGAGGAGAAAGCAACAAAGAACGAAGAGGAAGGCAAGAAATTCCTTGAAGAGAATGCTACTAAAGAAGGAGTTATTGTTGATTCTACTGGTTTACAGTACAAAATTATTACCGAAGGTACTGGTGCTAGCCCAAGACCTGAGGATGTTGTAAAAGTACACTACAAAGGTACCCTAATCAACGGTGAGGAGTTTGACTCTTCATACGATGGAGAACCTGCACAGTTCATGTTAAACCGCGTTATTAAAGGCTGGCAAATTGGTCTTCAGAAAATGAAGGTTGGTGGTAAAGCTATGCTTTATATCCCTGGTGACCTTGCTTATGGCAAAAACCCACGTCCAGGTGGCGCAATTGGACCTAACCAACTACTAATTTTTGAGGTAGAACTACTTGACATCGTAAAAGAATAGCGTTACTTTTGTAGCACTAATATTTTAAAAACCTCAAGGCTTACCGGCCAGGTTCTGCTAAAACAGGCCTGGCTGTTTTTTTAGCCTACAAACAACGTAAATTACAGAAATATGAGCTTAGAAATAAGTGGAAAAGTAGTTAGCAAGTTACAGCAACAAACGGGTCAAGGGCGAAATGGGGCTTGGGTTAAGCAAGATTTTATTATTGAAACCCAGGAACAGTTTCCTAAAAAAGTGTGCGTTGCGCTATGGGGCGATAAGGTAAAAGAGCTGGAGCAGTATGCCATTGGCGATTCCATTAAGGTTAGCATCAACATAGAGTCTAGGGAGTTTAATGGCCGCTGGTACACCGATATTAAGGCTTGGCGCATGGAGCGCGAAGGTGCATCGGCTCCACAAGGAGGCGGCAATATTCCCAACATGCCTCCTCTTCCCAACGAGGTGCCTCCATTTGTTGATTCAATGCAAGAACCTACCGACGATCTTCCATTCTAACATACGAAAAAGCCCCGGAACCACCCGGGGCTTTAAACAAACCATAAACTAAACCACAAAGAAAAACTAAGGGGTAACAAATTCTCATTTATATTGAAATGGGAACTCCACGATAAAAATCTAAAATCTTGGTTCGTAATACGTAGCTGTACTTTGCATGCAGCAGGTCGCCCTCGGCCTTAACCAAGTTACTCTGCGCCAAACCAAAATCAATTGCGCTAACCATACCCAACTCGAACTTCTTGCGGGTTTCCTCAAAAACCTCGGTAAAGGCAGCCACCGACTCCTTACTAGCAAGATACTTATCCCACGAAGCCTTTGAATCGGCATGGGCTTGTTCTACTTTCTTTAGCAAACCCTTCTCTACTTGCTCCTTAGCAAACTTTGCATCCAAAAGGTTAATCTTGCCCTTGCCAATGCGGGTAATGCGATTGTACTTCTGAAAAATTGGAACGGTTAGATTAAAATACACTCGTTGATTCAAGAAATCCTTTATCTGCTCACCGTAGGTGTAATCGGGATAGAATACCCACTCGGTATCTGATACTTTGTAACCAGCCGACTGGTTGTACCCTGAGCTTATTTGATAACCAACCGACAGCGATGGGCTTAACGCGCCATACAGTTGGTTAAGTCTTTTATTAGCTGCTTTAATGTCTAGTTCCGCTTTGCGAATAACCGGCTGAACAGCCAGTGCCTCCTCGTATATTGATGATACGCTAACACCTGCAGCCAAATTTTCTATCTGTAAAGGGGTAGAATCAATGATAAATTCAACTGAATCTGGAATCTCCAGCATCTGCTTCAGGTCTAAAACTGAAAGGTTTAGGCTATTCGAGGCGTTGGTTAGCTCCGATTTGCGCATCAAATATTGCGCTTTTACCTCCACCATTTGTCCTTGGGAAAGAGATCCCAATTCGAACTGCATAGCAGCCTTTTCGCTCTGGATTTGGGCCACTTGTGCCTGCTTTTCGGCTAAAACTTTGGCCTCCATAGCGTATAGTACCTGCAGGTATCCTACCGATACATTTATTGTAATATCATTTTTAAGACTTTCCGTTGCAGCCTTTGCCGATTCCAACTCATACTTTAAAGCACGCATGCCGTTCCAATTGGAAAAGCCTTTAAACAAATCCAGAGAAGCCGTTGCATAAAAGTAGCCCTCCTGGTTGTTGTAATCCTCAAAGCTCAGAGAGTACTGGTTAAACTCGCGCCCTGAAACAAAGGTGTGCTGTGCACCAGAGGTAATTGATGGAGTAAATTCCATTATACCCTGCCTGTAATCCTTTTGGCTTGCGTTAACCTCTAACTCCTGCCGTTTAAGCTGGATGTTGTTCTGCAGCGCATAGCTAATACAATCATTTAGTGTCCATGATTTTTGAGCATCTACTCCAGAACTAAGCAGCGCAAGCAGAGGTAGTATAATTATTAATCGTTTCATTACAAAGTAATTCATGTGTAGTAAAAAAGAGTAGTTAGTCCGAAAAGGGTAGCAAAACCTTGGGTAGAGTAGCCTCCACCTTTCCATCCATTCTGTTGATATAATCCATTTATAGCACTTGGTAAATATTGGGATTCACCCCTTTATTCTCCATCACTGGCAACAGATAAATAACGTACACAGGCAAGTCGCTGGGCTGTAAAAACCCATCGGTATTGGGCACCAACACATCCGAGGGAGCAACCCCTTGCTTGTAGTAAACCTGTTGAAGGGAGTCGTTCTTCTCCTCATCAATGTTTAAAGAAAACCCCAATACAACGGTTTCCATCTCGGTTTTTGCCTGTGCTTTACAGGGCGGTTCGGGCACTTTCTCCTGTTGGGGTTTCCCCGGAACCTCCGAAGCTAAAGCCATATTTCCCGTTACTATACAGGCAGCAATGGCTATTATTAACCTTTTCATGCTTTAGTTCTTTTTGCGATAAAGTACTTGTATATGCGATGCTGCTCTGGGAGGAGTATAAATTTGAACCAGTTCCCAGTTCTTATCGTACTGTTCTATGGCTGCGCGAAGCGCAATAATTTGCTCCATTGTAGCATGCGCCCCCTCATCGGTATCATTAACTGGCTCTCCATCGGGAAGAGCCCAAGGAAAGGACTCAACCCTAAAGCTATAACTAACCTTTCTACCGCCTACGGTTAGGGTAACATCGGCAATCTCATCTTCCCCGAAATTTGGGATTGGGATGCATATCTCTTTCATGGTGAGTCCTCCTCAGGTTTTAGTTAATAATTAAAGCAAACTATGTAAAAGGCTATAACTATATCTAACTACAGAATTTTCTTAACATTCTCGGTAACCACATGACCGTCGAATAGCTGGATAATGCGGTGTGCCTTTTCAGCATCGGTTGGTGAGTGGGTAACCATAACAATGGTTGTTCCCTCGCGGTTAAGCTCGCTTAGCAGCTCCATTACCTCTTCGCCATTGGACGAGTCCAAGTTACCTGTTGGCTCATCGGCAAGAATTAGCTTTGGGTTAGCAACCACAGCACGGGCAATGGCTACACGTTGTTGCTGACCACCCGATAGCTGCTGTGGGAAGTGTTTTTGACGATGCATAATACGCATACGCTCAAGCACTGCCTCAACCTTACGCTTACGCTCTGCTGCAGGAACATTCATGTACAAAAGAGGAAGCTCAACGTTTTCGAATACAGTTAGCTCATCAATAAGGTTAAAACTCTGGAAAACGAAGCCAATATTGGCCTTACGAAGATTTGTGCGTTGCTTCTCTTTGTATCCAGCAACCTCAAGTCCGTTAAAGTGTAGCTCGCCTCCCGAAGGATTATCCAGTAACCCAAGGATGTTTAGCAAAGTTGACTTACCACAACCAGAAGGACCCATTATGGCTACAAATTCACCCTCCTTTACTTCAATATTTACCTTGTTCAAAGCGGTAGTTTCAACCTCTTCGGTACGAAAAACCTTAACTAAATCGGTAGTCTTAATCATTAAGTTGTTTGTACTGTTGTTCATGGCTATAGAGTTAATTTGTTATTTTTCTAATACAAGTTTATCAACATTTCCAAAGTTATCGTAGCTAGAAACAATCACCTTTTCCCCAGGAACAAGTCCATCTACCACCTCGTAGTGGCGAGGGTTTTGGCGGTTAATCCTAATATTGCGCTTAGTTGCAAAGCTACCCGATGGGTCAACCACAAATATCCACTGGCCACCGGTGCTCTGGTAAAATCCTCCACGAGGAATAAGCACTGCCTTTTGCGACTCGCCCAGCTCAAGGTTAATGCGGGAGGTTTGCCCAATTCGGATGCTACTTGGAACATCATCGGTGAACACCATATCTACAGTAAAGCGTCCGTTACGAACCTCGGGATACACCTTCTTAATTTCGCCTTTAAATTTTGAACCAGCAAACTCACACTGTCCATATAATCCGCGGACAATTCGCGATATGTAGTGCTCATCAATATCAACTTTAAGCATGTATGAATCAAGAACATGAATGGTTCCCATTCGAGTACCCATGCCAATTACCTGTCCCACTTCTAGGTTAAGCGCAGCAAGTTCGCCCGATACAGGAGCCCTAAACTCCAGTGCTTCTAAGCGTTTACGTACCACTACAAGGTTTTTCTGCAAACGCTCGGCATCATCCTCTAACGTACGAAGCTGAGTAAGCCTAAACATGGAGTCCTGCTTCCAGCTCTCACGGAATAGGGAGATCTTCTCACTGGTTAGCTCAAACGCCTCCTTGCTACGTTCATACTCCTCGCGCGAAATGTGATTTTGTTGGAAAAGTTTCTCGTTATTCCTAAAGGTACGCTCCTTCTCCTTTAAGTTAAACATTAGGTCAAGCAGCTGACTGCGTGTTTCAAGAGTCTGCTTTTCCATTTGAAGGCGCGTGCTACGAAGCTCATTTGTAGTACGGGAAACGTTAGCCTCATTATTTGAGATATCCAATATAAGGCTAGTGTTGCTAAAGCGAACAATAACATCGCCCTGCTTTACCTTTGAGCCCTCCTCCTTAACAATCTCCTCAACACGGCTCCCGCTTTCGGTAGCGTCCAAATAAATTGTTTGAATTGGGGCAACAGTTCCTATAACTGTAATGTAATCCCTAAAAAGATCTTCCTTAACCTCTTCAATAGTTATTTTATCAACCTCAACGTTAAGCCTTGAGCTTTTATCGCCAAAAATGAGATAATAACCAATTAAAAGAACCAGGGCACTACCCCCTCCTATCCAAAGAACCTTTTTTAGCGTCCACTTCTTCTTTTCTATTACTCTATCCATTGTGCGTGAATATTATTCGGTTTTGCCACACTTATTTCATGTTGCGTGCCAATAGTTTTACCACACTGATTATCTGTACGTTTGCACTACATTAATTATCCCTAACACAAACACTTTGTGTTCGAAATTGCAACAAGCCCTGTACGAAAACGCACAGATGTTCCGTTTGTATTAGGACTTACACAGGTGGCTATACACTTTTTGTTTGTTACACTGTAAATATCCTAACACTAAAGCGACTAATGGTAATGAAATAATTGGCACACTCATTTTATAAAGGCTTTGTGCAAAAACCTAATCAAGGGTTTTGTATATTTATGCCTCCCCATTAACGCTAATTTTATTAGAAAATTTATTGCCATGAATAAGAAGGTAGGTAAAATACTTGTAGTTGACGATAACGAAGATATTCTATTTGCCCTAAAACTCCTACTAAAACCCCACGTTGAGCTTGTTCACACTACGGGAAACCCTTCCGATATACCAGAGCTAGTAAAGAAGGGCGATTACGATGTTATACTCCTTGATATGAACTTTACCAAGGACGCCATAAGCGGACAGGAGGGTTTTTACTGGCTGGAGAAGATACTTGAAATAGATCCCTCGTCGATTGTTGTATTCATTACCGCATATGGCGATGCCGAGAAAGCAGTAAAAGCAATAAAGGCGGGTGCAACCGATTTTATCCTTAAACCTTGGCAAAACGAGAAGCTAATTGCCACCATTGCCTCTACCGTTAAGCTAAAGCAGTCGCAATCTGAGGCGCAAAGCCTAAAGGAGCGGCAAAAGGAGATTAGCAATGTGCTAGACAAGCCCTTCCATGAGTTTATTGGCAACTCAAAAGCAATGCTTGATGTTTTTGCCACCATACAAAAAGTTGCCAAAACCGATGCAAACGTGCTAATCCTTGGCGAAAACGGAACCGGGAAAGAGCTTGTAGCCCGTGCGCTACACCGTAACTCGGCACGGCTTGAGGAGGTTTTTATTAGCGTGGATTTGGGCTCAATTGCCGAAACCCTTTTTGAAAGCGAGCTGTTTGGGCACGAGAAGGGTGCTTTTACCGATGCCAAAAAAGATAAGCCTGGTAGGTTTGAGATTGCATCGGGAGGAACACTTTTCCTTGATGAGATTGGTAACCTTTCCCTTCCACTGCAGTCTAAACTACTAACGGTTATTGAACGAAGAGAGGTAACCCGCGTTGGAGCCAATAAACCAAAGCATATTGATGTTAGGCTTATTTGTGCCACCAACAACGATATTCACCAAATGGTGAGCGAGAGCTCCTTTAGGCAGGACCTTCTTTACCGCATAAACACCGTTGAGATACACCTTCCCCCACTTAGGGAGCGGTATGGAGATATCCCATTGCTAGCAAACCACTTTATTGGGATTTACTCCAAAAAGTACCGTAAGGAGATTAAAGGCCTATCGGCCGAAGCGCTAAAAAAGCTGAACCAGTACCACTGGCCAGGTAACGTAAGGGAGCTGCAACACGCCATTGAAAGAGCCATTATTATGTGCGATGCTAATGTTTTGCAACCAGACGATTTTCTTTTTGCTCCACCTAAATCGAGCAAAGTAATTGAAACAGAGCTTAACACCTACAATCTAGACGAGATTGAGAAAACGGTTATCGACAAGGTGCTAAAGCAGTTTCAAGGTAACATAACTCAGGCAGCAAACGAACTTGGAATTACAAGAACATCTCTTTATAGAAGAATGGAGAAATATGACCTTTAGAAACTTTAGAATTAATGTGCTTATTAGAATCCTGCTAATTGCAGCCACCCTATTTGCACTTATATACGCTTGGATAAACTTCGATTTTTTTATTACCCCAATACTAATAGGGGTGCTTGTTGTACTGGAAATATACTCCTTGTACAACTACGTGGACAAATCGAACCGGGATTTAGCCAGCTTCCTGGAGAGCATACGCTTTTCTGAGTTTACACGCTCCTTCCAGGTTGAAGGAATGGGCTCATCGTTTGATGAGCTAAGCAAGGCATTTAACGATGTTATACGGGATTTTCAAGCGGTAAGAACAGAGAAAGAGGAGCATTTTCAGTACCTCCAAAGCATTGTACAGAATATTGAGATAAGCATTATAGCTTACCAAAAGGATGGCTCCATAGAGATGATTAACAAGGCTGCCAAGAAGCTATTCCAAATTAGCGGCCTAAAAAATGTGAAGCAGCTATACCCCATTAGCTCAGAACTTGTTGATAAGCTCCTTGCCATTGCACCAGGAGAAAGTTCACTAATAAAGGTACAACAGGAGGACGACCTTTTGCAGCTAGCCATAAATAGCAGCGAAATAAAAATTCACAACAAGCACATTGTTCTAGTTACCATAAAGAATATCCAGAACGTACTGGAAGAGCAGGAAACCGAGGCGTGGCAGAAGCTTATAAGCGTGCTTACCCACGAAATTATGAACTCCATAACACCTATAGCCTCGCTTAGCTCTACCATTGATGGTATGATACGCTCCCTTCAAGAAACCTCAACCACGCACGTTGAACCAATAGATCAGGAAACGGTAGAGGAGATTCAGCAGGGGCTACAAACCATACATAAGCGTAGTACTGGATTGATGCATTTTGTAAACACCTATCGCAACCTAACGCGCATTCCAAAGCCCAATTTCCAAGTAACAACAGTTAAGCGTCTTATCCATAACCTTACCCCGCTAATTGAGGAGGAAATAAAGACTACTAACATACAGTTTAGCTACGAGATTACTCCGGAAGACATGGAGTTCTCCGTAGATCTTGAACTACTGGAGCAAGTAGTTATTAATCTAGCAAAGAATGCCATACACGCACTTGAAGATAGGCCAAATCCACAACTCGATATTAAAGCATTTCTTAATAAACGTGGACGTGTTACCCTGCAGGTTATTGATAACGGAGAAGGGATTCTACCCGAGGTTCTGGATAAAATATTTATACCATTCTTTACCACAAAGCCCAAGGGTTCAGGAATTGGGCTTAGCCTATCGAAACAAATTATGCGCCTACACGGAGGTAGCATAACAGCCTACTCACAGGTTGAGCAGGGAACAACATTTACACTCACATTCTAAAAGGCTCAATGGCCAATAATGGATTAAACCTTACCCCCCTTTAGCTCAGTAGCAACCATCTCTATGAGTTGCTCTGGGTTAATTGGTTTGGCAATAAACGCATTACATCCTAGAGCCATGCATCGCTCCCGCTCATCGAGCATGGCATGTGCCGTTTGCACAATTATTGGGAGCGTAGAGTCAACCTCCTTAATAGCTTTAATTACATCGTAACCACTAACCAAAGGAAGCTGCAAATCGAGTAAGACTAGGTCGGGCTTGGGCTGGGCCAATGCTTTCTCTATGGCCTCTTTGCCATTCACTGCTGTACCAATGTGCAGTCCGCTCCTGTTTAGAACCGATTGCAAAAACAACATGCTATTGGGCTCATCCTCAACAATTAGAACATATTTACCCGACACATCCACATTTTGCTGTGCTTGTGCCATACTTAATGGAACATCTGCTTGTTGCGCCGATGACTTTACCATTGGCACGGTGAAATAGAACGTTGATCCTTTGCCAGGCTCCGATTCTACCCAAATATCACCATGCATAAGTTCTACAATTGATTTTGAGATGGCCAACCCCAAACCCGTGCCCCCAAACTCACGTGTTGTAGAGTCGTCGGCCTGTCTAAATCGTTCGAAAATAACCTTATACTTGTCGTAAGATAGGCCAATACCCGTATCGCGAACAAAGAAGCGTAACATAGAATTCTCATTCTGAACAGAGTAACCAAACTCAACATATCCCTTATGGGTGAACTTTATTGCATTTCCTACTAGATTGTTAAGTACCTGACGGAGCCTCACCTCATCGGCAATGATAAAGGCATCCTGATCGGGTAGCGACATTGAGAGCCTTACACTTAGGCTCTTCTCCTCGTTCTGACTAGATTTGGTATAGAAGAACGAGTAAACCTCATTAAGCAGCTTATTAAGGTTAATGCGCGTTGGGTGTATCGCTATTTGCCCCACATCGAGTTTTGAAATATCAATTATATCGTTGATGATGTTTAGCAGATGATCGGCGCTGTTACAAATAATATCCAAAACATGCCTATACTCGGCCTCCGATACAGTGTAATCCTTTAAATACTTGGAGAATCCAATAATACCATTAAGAGGAGTTCTAATCTCATGGCTCATGTTGGCAAGGAAAGCCGATTTTAGCATTTCAGACTCCTCCGCCTTAGTCTTTGCCTCCTTCAGATTTATCTCATATAGCTTTCGTTCAGTAATATCGTGGCCAATACCTAATATTCCAAAATCTTTTCCAGTTGATGAGCGTAGCCTGGTTTTCACAACCTGCAGAGTATGCTTTTTGCCATCGGTAAAGGTGATGGTCTCCTCGGAGAATATGGGATCTGGACTTCGCCTTGCCCATTCATCGCTAGCTGCACACACGGCCAGTTCCTCTTGGGTCATTGATACCGAATTAAGGTCACCAGTCCACCCAATAGCTTCGGTAAAATAGGTGTTAATAATAGGATAAGAACCATCGGGAGCAACAATCCAAATGCCAATTGGGGCATTGTTCACAATAAGATCAAGTAGATTACGATGCTCAATAAGCTGTTGCTCGGCCTCCTCCTGTTTGGTTACATCAAAAATGAAGGCCTCAATGGCAATTTCGCCATTCTCATTAGGAGAGACAACTCCCATCTCCTCAACCCAACGCAAGCTACCACTCTTTGTGAATATTCTGTAACGGAGCTGGAATCGGGTGTTATTGGATACGGCATGAATGCGTCCCCTTACCACCCTGGTTAAATCCTTGGGATGAATAATGCTTGCAACATTTACTTTACCCGAAACAAGCTCATCGGGGGTATATCCTGTTAACGCAACGGCACCATCGCTAACAAACTCAAGTGGCTGTAGGTTACGAAGCCTTCCCTTATAGGCCATACCCGGTAGGTTATCTAACAGAGTGGAGAGTTTCCGCTGCGACTCCTTAAGCTCTAGCTCAGCTCTTTTGCGTGGTGTAATATCCTTTATTGCGCTTAAAAGCCTAACAATACGGCCATTCTGGTCAACTTCGGGATAAACGGTATTGTTAATCCAAACCGTTTCGCCCGATTTTGTTATAACCCTGAACTCTGGCGAAACCATTTTACCCGACATTATCTGCTTTATCTGGCTGTAGTAGTCGGCCCTATCGTCTGGATGAACAATTTGGCCCCACTTCTCAAAGGAATCTATTTCGGACAGCGAGTAGTCTAGTGTTTTAAGAATGGAGTCGTTGGTCCACTCGCGCTTAAAGGTGCCATCGGGATTAAAAATGAGGCTAGAGGCCGCATCGGTGGTAAGGCTAGATAGCACTCGGAACATCTTCTCACTTATGCGCAACGACTCTTCGGCCTGCTTCCGCTCACTAATATCCTCAACAATGCCAATACCTCCAGTAACGTTTCCCTCATTATCGAAAACAGGGACAGCCTTTAGGGTTAACCAGCCCTCCATATTGGAGTTTGTAGCCTTGTAGTACCCTTCGTAGTTGCACGACTCCCCCTCTAGGCTGCAGGTAATGGCTTGAACAACCTGTTCATCGTTAAGCGTGAATAGATTTAGTTGCTCCAGAATTTTAGGTGTAAGCTTAAGCGTTTCGGCAAAACGCCTGTTGTACTCAGTAATAAAGCCCTCCTTGTTGTAACGAAAAATACCAATGGGAGCCTGCTCAAAGAGTAAGCGGTACATTTGGCGGCTGACAAGCGTTTCGGACTCCGAACGTTTTTGAGCCGTAATATCCTTTGAAACGCCATACAAACCAACAATTACACCAGCCGAGTTTCGCAAAAAAGTGCAGGTTATTCGGCTATAGTAAAGGGAACCATTTTTATGAAAGTGCTCGTAGTTAAAAGAGAAGGTGTAGTTACGACTTGTATAATCGCTATCGGCTGTAACCCTAGCATAATGCTCCTCAATAAGTTCCTTTATGCGAGTGTATGTGTAAGCATCAACCCTATTTTTAAAGGGGATAGATTTTATCTCGGTCATGCTATAGCCTAAGTGTTGCCTAACAGCATCGTTAATGTATAGCACATTAAAATCTAGATCTAATACCCACACTAAATCGTCGATGGGAGCATTACCATCATTGGAAAGGTTCTTAGAACTCTGACTAATAATTTGAGGGACATCATCATAGGTCTCCGTAACAATCCACTCTAGCACATCGTTGCTAAAGGATGAGACCCGTATAAGCACATGTGCAGCAAAAGGCATTTGGGCCGAACGCATAAAAAGCGCGCTAAAGGATTGAGGTTTACCCTGTAGAGCAAGAGCCGCTCTATTTGTAATAAGTTCCGATGAAACCTCTCCATTGGGTTGCACCAATGGCATAAAGTTAAAAAGCGTGGAACCCACAAGGGCTTTACCTGAATTACTAAAGTAGGAGTTCGCAACAGAAGACGCCCAAATAATAGTCCCCTTAGTAAAGATTACCGCCATTGGCAACCCATTAATATAGTCAACTACCGAAACATTGCTCCCAAACAAAGAGCCCAAGCTGCTAGATGTATTGCCTGTAGCAGCATTAGAGGTTGGTTGATGTTTTGAATGGGTGGTCATAGCAACTCAAATTAGCACCAGACTAATATACCACTGCTTTTGCTAATGTTTAGTAACTGCTGCGTACAGTAATGATAAACAACAGCTTTTTATTGACACGGATAGAAACCAGCTACACTAACATCAGCCGAAGAGAAATCTATTAGATATAAATATAGGAAAACAAGGGTAAACTGCCACGTTCGTTTGTTACCTTTTTGAGAAACAGCATGAACTAGAATTGACACCCATAACGCTTTCCAAATAAAAGTATCTTTGCCTATATTTGGGTATCACCATACAAAAGCACATTTGTGAGGTACAGCATACTACTAATTCCACTTTTTGCACTCTCCCTTTTGCAGCACACGCTAGTGTTGCACCTTTTGTACTTCCCAGAACCAAAGCAAACCTTACCCGCCATAGTAACAGAGCCCACTAGTAAAGCAATGGTTTACACAATCCCCATTATCCGCGTGGGCAACCTAATGATTATTGAGGCGAAGATTGATTCCGTTTTTGGGAATTTTGTTTTTGACACTGGAGCACAAGGACTTGTTCTAAACCGCACGTACTTTAGGGATTACCAGAAAGTTTTTAATACCAGCAGCGGTGGAATTACGGGTTACAACAATGAGGTTTTTACCAAAAGGGTAGAAACGCTTAAGCTGGGCAACATAACCATGCAAAAAAAACAGGCTAGCGTTATTGATTTGGGACATATAGAGAATAGCAAGGGAATTAAAATTCATGGGCTAATTGGCGCTTCGCTACTTGAGGATTTTGAAGCAACTATCGACCTCAAAAAAATGGTTATTACTCTTTATCCTACCGACAAAAAAGGAAATAGAATTAGCGCAACCGCACACGAACGTAAGGCGGATATAACCCACCCTCTATCGTACCGAAACCAGATAATGTTTATTAAAGCCGAAGTTGGTGGTAGCAGCCTAAACTTTTGTATTGATACAGGAGCCGAATGTAACGTTATTGACCAATCGAGTCGAGGCAAAGTGCTCGAAACCATTTCCATAGAACGCCGTTCAAAGCTAAGTGGCTCACGAAAACAAGTAGTAGATGTGCTTTACGGCTCCATGACCGACTTTTCCATTAGTAACAGCAAACTATACAACATGAAGGTTGTTGTTACCGATATGTCGGCAATGCAAAAATCCTACGGAACCAGTATTGATGGCATGCTTGGGTTCGATTTCTTTAACCAGGGAGCTGTAACCATTAACATTAAAAAAAAGCAGCTTAGTATTTCATTTAATAAGGAGGCAAAACCATGATACCCATTCGCAAAATAGCCACTCTGTTTGCACTACTTTTTATGGCGCTTCCGCAAATAAAGGCACAGGAACCAGCTACAGCACTTCCACCCAATGTTTGTAAACTTGAGAATGGAAACCTTGTATTCTACATTGACTTACGGTGGACCGAAAAGCAGAAAAAAGAACTTGAGGTACAATTCGATCTCGATAGCCTTCTTATTGCAGAGGTTTATAACGGCAAAACTGCAATTAACACCGATAATGAACAATGGGTAGTCCAAAGAGTGAACAAACATACTGTTGCCCTTAGAAAACCTATGGAGAAAGGCTCCTTTGTAACAAATTTGCTAACAGCAATATTTGCAGAGCATAGCCTATCATCAGATGGGAGACCAGGCTACGTGGACAAACCAGTTGCATTTGGGGCAAACGCTTTTAGAAATAGCACTGTGATAATTGGTGCCGACAACGTGGTAACCTTCCTATTGCTGGGGAACACCAATGCGCAGCAGGTTTACCTATCGGGTTCGTTCAACAACTGGAGTACGATGCAAACCCCCATGAGCAAGCTAGAAAGTGGCTGGGGAATAAAGATTAAGCTGGAACCAGGTAAGTACTACTACAAGTTTATTGTTGATGGAAACTGGAAACACGACTACGGAAACCTGCTAAGGGAAGACGATGGAAACGGTGGTTACAACTCGGTACTATTTGTCCCCAATTATACATTCAAATTACAGGGAAACACCAGTGCTAATAAAGTTTACCTTTCGGGCACATTCAATGGGTGGAGCCACACGGGTAATCCCATGCGCAAAACAGATACAGGATGGGAACTCCCCGTTTACCTAAACGATGGGATGCACGAGTACAAGTTTATTGTGGATGGCAACTGGATTACCGACCCACAAAACCAGAAGCTGAAACAAAATGAACACAACAGCTACAACTCGGTGCTAACCATAGGCAAATCGACCAAGTTTACGCTAAGCAACCACCAAAAAGCAAAAACGGTTTACCTTGCTGGTTCGTTTAACGGTTGGAACCCAACAGGTATCCCCATGCAAAAAGTTGATGCTGGATGGACTATAGAGCAATATTTACCTGCAGGCAACCATGAGTACAAGTTTGTTGTAGACGGTAATTGGATTACCGATCCCAACAATACGCTAACGGCAAAGGATGGTCCGCACACCAACTCGCTGCTTTGCGTTAATCCAAACCACACATTCCAACTAGAGGGCTTCTCAAACGCACAAAGTGTAGTAGTTACAGGATCGTTCTGTGGATGGAACAGAACAAAATATACTATGACAAACAAAAATGGTAAGTGGACACTAACATTACACCTACCTAAAGGGAAACACACCTATAAGTTTATTGTGGATGGGGAGTGGATTCACGATCCTAATAATAAGCTTTACGAAGTCAACGAGCACAATTCACTTAACTCAATAATTTGGATAGAGTAACTTGCTAAAGCACCTATTTACATGCTACTTTTGTAACCGATTGTGCGCCATTAAGCGCAACAGCAAACGAAAATAACAAATCCACGTAACATATTGTGTCTTCAATAATTAGAACGAACAATGATACGCATCCATTTTAACAGGGAAGAGAGTACCATTACTATAGAATCGAAAGGCGCAGTGAGCTATAAGGAGATGCTGGAAGCCCCAAATATTCTCACTCGGGAAGATATACCTAACAACATAAAGATTCTTGAAGATGCTAGCGAGGCTGAACCTGTTTTTAGCGACGATAAGATACCCGAGATAGTACAAAACCTTATAACCAAAAGCGCCCACTTAAGCTATGTAAAACATGCTGTAATACAGAGAAACCCCATAAATACGGCCATAAGCATGATGGCAGAACGAGAGCTTCGCGAATCGCACTACCATTTAAAAACTTTCTTTTCCAAAGATGCCGCGTTAAGATGGCTCAACAGCGAAGAGATTTAGAGATAATCTTATTATGAAGTTAGGGCACATTATATGACTAAGAAACAAGGAGCAAACAAACTCGATACATTAATTGAGAATTTGTCTAAGGAATTCTCAAAAATTCCTAATTTCGAATTAACACAGACAGATTCGAATGCAAATAGAGTTTTTAATTTGGTATTAAGAAAGTTCACTGAAATTCATGATTTTAAAACTCTTTTTATTAGTTATTATATACCTTCTTCAAACAAAGCAATTGTAGAAGCGAAAAGAGAAATTAGTAATTCATTATATAGGAACCTGATTAATATTAGCAACGAACAACTTAAAGAAAATCTTTATGATACTATCAGGCTCGGTTATGTTGGGCTATTTCACAAAATTGAAAATTTTGTCAATGATATCCTTAAAGAAACAAATAGACTCTACAATAAATTAGAAGAGAATGAAAACAACATCTCAATTGAAGACTTTTTTAAAAAGAATTACAATTTTAAATTTAACGACTGGAAAAGAGACAGAAGAATAGAAAAGATTAATTGGATTAGTAATTGCGTAAAACACTACGATGGATTCCCTCTTAAAGAACCAAAATTTGAGTACTTTGAAAGTTTTCCAGAAAATGAAAGACTAAAAATTTCAATAGAAGATTTTAAGGAAGATATTGACTATGTAATAAATACATTCTTCAAACTTAAACTTGCCCAAATTATGTCTTTTGGACTATTTAAAATAACTAAAACAAGTATAGATTCAGAAAATATGAATGAAGAAATGAAAAAAACTTTGGACAAATTTGAAGACAATATGAAATTTATAATGAATTAATAACATTGTCTAACAATTAGTTACCACCTATAAAAGCACACTTAAAATATCCCTAAATAACGTCATAAAAAAAGCGAAGCCTTGGCTTCGCTTAATATTTATAGAAACGGCAGCAATTAGATACGTTGGAACATATCGGTAAAGGGCCGGCGTACCTTTGCAGCGTGCTGCAACTCGTCCTTATCGGATCGGTAACCTATGGTAGCAATAACGGCAGCCGATAGACCTTGCTCCTTTAGCCCAAGAATCTCGTTGTACTGCTCAACATCAAACCCTTCCATAGGGCATGCATCAATTTTAAGCTCTGCCGAAGCTGCAAGTAGGGTTCCAAGCCCTATGTAAGTTTGGCGCGCAGTCCAATTGGCTAACGCATCGGCTGGACGAGAAAGTAAGGCGGACTTCATCATATCGCCATAACCGTTTAAATCGGCAACAGCAATGCCACGTGTACTGGCAATGCGCTGTAAATACTCATTGATATGCTCCTCTTTTACATCAACATAGTTGCAAAAAACGATGAGCTGCGAAGCATCGGTTATTTGGGGCTGATTCCACGATACGGTTCGTAATTTTGCCCTTAGCTCCGGGTTCTCAACAACCAAAACCTTGTAGAGCTGTAGCCCATATGACGAAGCCGAGTACCTAACCGCTTCGAGTATGCTATTCAAATCACTCTCGGTAACCTTCTTCTCTTTGTCGAAAAGCTTTGTGGCGTAACGCCACTTCAAATCATCTAATATTCTCATGATAAACACTATTAATTACATTGGTAATTCCATTAGCAGCACCTTTGATGGGGTAACTGCGCTAACATTTATTTCAACAATATCAGTAACACCTAAACCATCCCTTGTGTTTAATTCTATGTCGTTAATATTTAAACATCCTTCGAGAACAAATACATATACACCATTACCAGAACGCTTTAATGTGTACTTTTCGGTTGCTCCTGAGTCGAAATGAGCCATGCTAAACCAGGCATCCTGGTTAATCCAAACACCTTGTTCGCTCTTGTTAGGTGATAGTATTTGGTAAAACCTATTTGGAACTGCAACTTCCCTAATGGAGATTTGGTCGTAGCGTGGCGCAAGGTTTCGCTCACGAGGAAAAAGCCATATCTGCAAAAAGTGCGTTTCCTTGTCGTTATTAGGATTGTACTCGCTATGAAAAACGCCAGTTCCTGCGCTCATAACCTGAATATCGCCTTCGCGAATAACCGATTTGTTACCCATGCTATCCTGATGCTCAAGGTCGCCCTGTAGTGGGATGGATACAATCTCCATATTATCGTGCGGATGCTTGCCAAAGCCCATGCCAGGAGCCACAATATCGTCGTTAAGCACGCGCAGCGCGCCAAAGTTCATCCTGTCTGGGTTGTGGTAGCTAGCAAAGCTAAAAGTATGGTGCGTGTTTAGCCATCCATGATCGGCATGCCCACGAGTTTCGGCTCTGTGTAGTATCGTTTTCATAAACTCCTCCTTTATTTTTATGTAGATATTTTGCCCTCATCAATAGAACGGCTAAAATCTCTGAGACAAAAGTACGGCCAATACAAACCGTGGGAAATATGAGAATACGGAGGGATATTATGAAAATCCGACCTAGCGCGTTTTTCTAAAAGCAGCAGGCGATTTTCCCGTTTGCTTCTTAAAGAACTGGTTAAAGTTGGCAGGCTCGGAAAAGCCCAAGTCGTACCCAATCTCCTTAACCGACATATCTGTAAAAAATAGGTTACGCTTTGCTGCAGTAATTAGCTTGGACTGCAAGTACTCCTTTGCCGTTTTGCCAACCAGCGATTTAACAGTACGGTTAAGGTAATCGGGGGTAATGCTCATTGCCTTGGCATAATTGGATGTTGCATGCCACTGCTTAAAGTTATGCTCAACCAAATCGCGAAAGCGCTTAAGCACAGAGAAGCCAGCCTCCTGGCTATGCGGACTATCAAAGGTAAGGGAGCATGAGCCATTACAAGTAATTAAAAACAGCTTTAGCAACGAGGCCACTGCTTGTTCCTTAAACTTTTGGGTTGAGCTATGGTAGCGCTCCATTTGCTCGCAGTAATCCAGCAGTAAGGCAAACTGGTCGGTAGTTATCTTAAGAGGTGGCGAGCTGCTAAAGTCCTGAAAAAGGTTAAGATCGGCAAAAAAGCAATCGGGAATACTGTTCTCTGTAAGGAAATGGGGGCTAAAGCTAAGCCTATACCCTTGTGGCTGCTGCCCACAGAGCAAATGGTGCTCCTGCCCTGGACTTATAAAGAAAACCATTGAATTGCTAAGCTCATACTCCGTAAAATCGACAGCATACTTACCCTGCCCCCTTTCAACTACCAGAACTGTATAGTAATTGTGAGAATGGGGCTTGGCCGCATCGCCATTGTGTAACAGGTTAAGCTTGCTAAGTGGAATTATGCCAAAAGTTTCATTACTAACCATTGATGCTCATTTTCTCATAGTAACACCAAAACCGTGGGGATGTTGATTTAACTGCGAATTAGAGTTACAGGGTAAGCACTCAATTAGCGGCTGCAACCTTGGAAAAAAAGACCCCATCGTAACGATGGGGTCTCCTTAAGGTTATAAATACTAGTTTACAACTATTAGCTGAGAATAGGTATTCCGTGGTGTAACAACTTTTAGAATGTATGTACCCTTCTTAAGGTTGCTTACAGACAGGCCATCGCCTTCAATTGATGAGTCCAGCTGCCTGCTTAACACCTTTGCTCCGGTCACACTAAACATCTCTATATATCCACTATTAAAGCTATCGCCATCATCCAACTTAAAGAATATTCTATCATTTGCTGGATTTGGATATACAGCCAACTTGGCAATTGGGGTATCAAAAATACCTGTTTCGGTAACATCATTTAGATTTACAGTAATGGTAGCCTCTGCTTCATGCTGTCCATCGGATACGCTTACAGTAAGTGCGAAGACAGGAGTTGTTTCAAAATCAAGGGCAGCACTACTGTTCACAGTTAGCTCACCTGTTGTTTCGCTAATGGTAAAGGCACCATCTGTATTACCAGCAGTAATTGTGTATGCCAGAGCGTTTAACGAGCCATCGGCATCGGTGGCAGTAACGGTACCCACAACGGTTGCGTTGGCGCTGTTCTCGTCCAAAGCAAAGGTTGCAGGGGTTACTACTGGTGTATTGTCGTTTACGTTATTCAGGTTGATAGTTACCGTGGCATCAGCAACATTGGTGCCGTCGGATACCTGAACCGTTAGCGCAAAAGACTCTACCGTTTCAAAATCTAACGCATCGCTACTGTTCACAGTTAGTTCGCCTGTTGTTTCGTTAATGGCAAAGCCACCAGCTGTATTACCAGCAGTAATTGTGTATGCCAGAGCGTTTAAGGAGCCATCGGCATCGGTGGCAGTAACAGTACCCACAACAGTTGCGTTGGCACTGTTCTCGTCCAAAGCAAAGGTTGCTGGGGTTACTACTGGTGTATTGTCATTTACGTTATTTAGGTTGATAGTTACCGTGGCATCAGCAGCATTGGTGCCGTCGGATACCTGAACCGTTAGCGCAAAAGACTCTGCCGTTTCAAAATCTAACACATCGCTACTGTTAACCGTTAGCTCGCCTGTTGTTTCGTTAATGGCAAAGCCACCAGCTGTATTACCAGCAGTAATTGTGTATGCCATAGCGTTTAACGTACCATCGGCATCGGTGGCAGTAACAGTACCCACAACGGTTGCGTTGGCGCTGTTCTCGTCCAAAGCAAAGGTTACTGGGGTTACTACTGGTGTATTGTCGTTAACGTTATTCAGGTTAACGGTTACTTCACCTTGGGCTGTATGAACGCCATCGGATACCTGAATGGTTAGGGTAAACGAAGAAACGGTCTCGTAATCGAGTACTGACGATTGAGAAACGGCAATTTCGCCATTTGCATTGATAGAGAAGGCATCGGAGGTATTACCCGAAAGTATTGTCCATCCCTGGAAGTTTGTGCCTACATCAGGATCGGTTGCCAATACGGTGCCAACAAGAGTACCAAAGGCAGAGTTCTCATCAATGGCAAATACCTGAGATGGATTAATTGCAGGACTATCATCATTGATACCCGATACTATAATGGTAACATCCTCTGTGGCACTAACATTATCCCCATCCGATACAGTTAATACAAGGGTAAATGATGGGTTTACCTGAGGATCGAGTCCGCTATTATCGGCTACAGTTATCTCACCCGTAGAAGCATTTATGGCAAAGTAACCGCCCTCGTTGCCCGATACAATTACCCACTGCTGGAATGTGGTAGCCGATACATCGGCATCGGTGGCTATAACCGTTCCTACCACACTGCCGTTGCTTGTTCCCTCTTCTACATACAGCTTTTGCTGTGCAGTAATTACGGGTGCAACATCGTTAACATCAACTAGAGTAATTTCAATGGTTTCCTCAATACTTGTAAGGCTTCCATCGCTAACCGTTACTTTAATGGTAAACGATTCGTTAATCTCCCTATCAAGGTCATCAGCATCAGCAACAGTTAGCTCGCCAGATATCGGATCGATAGCAAAAGCTGGTGTACTATTCCCGCTCGGATCAACATTTTGGGTAATAGTCCAACTGCTAAAGGTTGTACCAGCGTCGGGATCGGATGCCAAAACCATGCCCACAGAGGTTCCCATACTAGAATTCTCTGCTATACTAAAGGTTTGCAAGGCATTAACTACAGGAACCTCATTTATGTCGTTCACTGTAATAACAAAAGCTTGCTCGTACCATAAGTCGCCCTGGTCGGTAGTTCTAATTCTTACAGAGTAGCTGCTCTTAGCCTCAAAATCGGGGCTAACAGTAATTTGCAGCGTGGTTCCGTTGATGCGGAACGATGCGTTGTCGGTATCGCCATCGCCAGACACTAAGCTGTAAGCAATAATTGAAAACGCGTCGGGATCGGTAGTGGTAAGAGCCCCAACAGTTGTATTGATACCTACATTCTCATCAACATCAAGTTTAGAAAGTGTAATAGCGGTAGGACTCTCATTGATGTTGGTTATGCTAACCGTAAAGGTCTCCTCAACCCATAACCCACCAGCATCGGTAGCACGAACGCGCACGCTGTAGCTGCTTTTGGCCTCAAAGTCGGGACTGCCAGTTATGCGTAAGTTGGCGCCATCAATATTAAATGATGCATTATCGGTATCACCATCGCCTGCCACAAGGGTATAGGTAAAGGTGTCGCCAGCATCGGGATCGGTTGTTGCAAGGGTACCTATAACCGAATTCTCTGCCACATTCTCGTTTACGGAGTTGCCAGTAAGCGAAATGGTGCTGGGCTCCTCGTTAACGTTGTTAACATTTATGATTATTACCTTTTCAATGGTTAAGCTACCCATATCTGTTGATTGCACCCTTATGCTATAGCTAGACTTCGCCTCGAAATCGGGGCTTGAGTTAATTTGCAAATCGTTACCAACAATGGTAAACGCGGCGTTGTCGGTATCGCCTTCCCCTGAAACCAATGCATAAGAAAAAGCTTCGCCTGCATCGGGATCGGTGGTACTAAACGCACCAACAACTGTGCTAGCAGCAACATTCTCATCAATGGTTACTGCTGATAGGGAGATATTGGTTGGTGCTTCATTAACATTGCTAATGGTTATTGCAAGCTCCTTTTCAAAGGTCAATAGCCCCTGATCTTCTACTCTTACCCTTACGCTGTAGCTGCTCTTAGTTTCAAAATTGGGGCTAACCTCAATTAGCAACTCATTTCCATTGATGCTAAACGATGCGTTATCGGTATCGCCAGCACCCGCTACAAGGGAGAACGTAAAGGTATTCCCTGCGTCGGGGTCGGTAGCACTTAGCAAACCAACCAATGAGCCTATTGCCACATTCTCATCGACTAACGATAGGGACAGAGTAATATCCTCTGGGTTTTCATTTACATCATTAATTGTAATGGTAAAAGCCTTATCGTAGGTTAAGCTACCCTGATCGGTGGTGCGAATTCTTAAGCTGTAGCTACTCTTAACCTCAAAATTTGCGCTACTTGTTAGCTTAAGGGCATTCCCCAATATACTAAACATACCATTATCGGTATCGCCATCTCCTGCTACTAAAGTGTAGGCAAAGGTATCCCCTGCATCAATATCAGTAGTAGTAATGGTTGCTACAGTAGCGTTGTCGGCAAGATTTTCATCAACAGAAGTTCCCGACAAGGAAATATCGGTTGGAGCCTCATTTAAATCGTTGATGGTAATTGTAAATGCCTCTTCGTAGGTTAAACTACCCTGATCGGTGCTACGTACCCTAACGCTGTAGCTGTTCTTGGCCTCGTAGTTAGGGCTGTTGCTTATGCGTAGGCTTGAACCAACTATGCTAAATGAGGCATTGTCGGTATCGCCAGATCCTGCTACAAGAGTATAGGTAAAGGCAACATCGCCATCGGGATCGATGCTACTTAGCGTTCCTACGGTGGAATTGGCTGCAACGTTTTCATCTACAGAGGTGGTCGATAGGATGATATCCGTTGGAGCCTCGTTAACATCAACTATTGTAATGGTGAACGCCTTCTCTAAAATTTGGCTGCCCTGATCGGTGGTGCGTACCCTAACGCTGTAGCTGCTCTTGGCCTCAAAGTCAGGGCTACTGCTTATGCGTAGGCTTGAACCAACTATGCTAAATGAGGCATTGTCGGTATCGCCAGATCCTGCTACAAGAGTATAGGTAAAGGCAACATCGCCATCGGGATCGATGCTACTTAGCGTTCCAACGGTGGAATTGGCTGCAACGTTTTCATCTACTGAGGTGGTCGATAGGATGATATCCGTTGGAGCCTCGTTAACATCAACTATTGTAATGGTGAACGCCTTCTCATAAAATTGGCTACCCTGATCGGTAGTGCGTACCCTAACGCTGTAGCTGCTCTTGGCCTCATAGTTGGGGCTACTGTTTATGCGTAGGCTTGAACCAACTATGCTAAATGAGGCATTGTCGGTATCGCCAGATCCCGCTACAAGACTATAGGTAAAGGCAACATCGCCATCGGGATCGATGCTACTTAGCGTTCCTACGGTGGAATTGGCTGCAACGTTTTCATCTACAGAGGTGGTCGATAGGATGATATCCGTTGGAGTCTCGTTAACATCAACTATTGTAATGGTGAACGCCTCCTCATAAAATTGGCTACCCTGATCGGTAGTGCGTACCCTAACGCTGTAGCTGCTCTTGGCCTCATAGTTGGGGCTACTGCTTATGCGCAAACTTGAACCGCTGATGTTAAACGAGGCGTTATCGGTGCTTCCTGTACCAGCTACCAGCGTGTAGGTAAAGGTGTTGCTCGCATCAGGGTCGGTGCTGCTTAGCGTTCCAACCGTGGTGTTGGCGGCAACGTTCTCATTTACCGCTGTAGCGGAGAGCGAGATATCTGTAGGCGACTCATTTAAATCGTTGATGGTAATGGTGAACGCCTCCTCGTAGGTTAGGCTACCCTGATCGGTAGTGCGTACCCTAACGCTGTAGCTGCTCTTGGCCTCATAGTTGGGGCTACTGCTTATGCGTAAGCTTGAACCGCTGATGTTAAACGAGGCGTTATCGGTGCTTCCTGTACCAGCTACCAGCGTGTAGGTAAAGGTGTTGCTCGCATCAGGGTCGGTGCTGCTTAGCGTTCCAACCGTGGTGTTGGCGGCAACGTTCTCATTTACCGCTGAGGCGGAGAGCGAGATATCTGTAGGCGACTCATTTAAATCGTTGATGGTAATGGTGAACGCCTCCTCGTAGGTTAGGCTACCCTGATCGGTAGTGCGTACCCTAACGCTGTAGCTGCTCTTGGCCTCATAGTTGGGGCTACTGCTTATGCGTAAGCTTGTGCCATCGATGCTAAACGAGGCGTTATCGGTGCTTCCAGTACCAGGAACCAACGAATAGGTAAAGGTGTTGCCCACATCGGGATCGGTGCTGCTTAGCGTTCCAACCGTGGTGTTAGCGGCTACGTTCTCATTAACTGAGGTAGCTGATAGGCTAATATCCGTTGGGGGATTATTTTCTGGCCCAGCCGTAAAACGAAACGCATCAATAGCCAAATAACGTAATCCATCAGTTAACTCAAACTGCAACTCATCAATCAAAGTAGAACTGTAGGATGAAAGGTTTACAAACGTAAAAAAATTATTTGCTGCTGATTGATTAATGTTTGCTGAAAGCAATGTATAGGTAAACAGAGTTGTACCATCTTTTTTACCACGAATAATCACATTCCCGTATTGGCCTATAAAAGGATTAGCATCTCCTGGCGCAAGCCAAAAATCAGTTACATAGAAACCTCTTGTGGCATTGGTAATTGAACCAACAACTCCAGCAGAAGCCAATTTGTTGTCTATATTATCAACATAGTAATTATCAATGGCACTACCTGTCCAACCGTAACTGGTATAAAATTCAACTTTAAGAACCCCTGTTAAACCAAGAGTTAGGCCTCCTTCAGTAAAAGAAGTTGTGCCATCAACCTCATCACTAAAGTGCTCAACAACTTGAGCAGTTACAGCCAGAGGCAATAACCCTATGGCAAGAAGCAATAATCCGCCTCTTATAAATCGGGACAATTGGGTAAGTTTTTTTCTCATAACCGTTCGTATTAAGGTGATTTATTTATACTATTTTTAAAAGATCATTGAAGAATTATTAAAGAATCATGAAATCGATAAAATGCGACTATCAAAAAGAAGAATCTGTTTATAACAATAAGTTCCAATTGTTATTCAACAAGTTATTGAAAGAAGGAATAGAGATCAAGAATATTATTTTGCTCCTAACAGAACTTGAAAACGAATTTAAAGCCATAGCAAAAAGCTATGGTATTGCCAAAACCAATTATGATATTGAGCTTTCACAAGGTGTTGCCATAAATCCAAACCTTGCAGCTCAGTGTTTCTCCGATTATCTTAGAACTCATCGTTTTATGCTTGGGGTTTATAGGTGTGTTTGTGACCTAAGAGCAGCAACAAGCAATCAACTTAGGATTCTTTACGCCGGAACTGGTCCTTACGCAACCATTATTCTACCTCTACTGTACCTTTTTAACCCCAACGATATAGCCATTACAGCCATTGAAATAAACCCCGATTCCCTAGGCAGCGTACAACGCATAATGGAATTCTTGGGCAAGCAACACTACTTTGAGTCCATTACTCTAGCCGATGCCACAACCTACTCCCCCACTGGACACTTTGACATTATTATTTCCGAAACAATGGACAAAGCGTTAAGTCGTGAACCTCAACTAGCCATTTTTAGTAACCTTGTGCAATTCCTGTCGCCCAACGGGCATCTTATTCCAGAGTGTATAAGGGTAAACCTGCTAGCTTCATCAATAAAACTAGAGAAGAATGTTCCTTACAACCAATTCGACGATAAGCAAACCCGTGAAATAAATCGCCAGCACCGCCACCACATAGAAAACGTTATTTGCGCTAACATTGATTTTTATAAAAACTATCACTTAACTCCTGGTACCAACATTTATCTAAGAACGGTATCAACCAAGGAGATTAGCCCATTGCTAAATGAGCTACTGTTTATTACCGAAGTTGTAGTGTACAAAAACATTGAGCTGTTAGAAGATGATTCTAATATCACCAAAAAGTATATAGGCTACTCTTTTGTTGATGCAGATAGGGGTAAGAACTTTGATGTTTTTTACCTCAACAACCAATCGCCACGATTAGAACTTTCTGTAAAGAGCTAAACGCATAGGTATGGATTCTGCCACCCTGTAACGCACTCGTTGTGAATCTCGGAGAATACGCTATGGCTGTATTTCAATGAACGCCCCTGCGATACGGCAATTTTCCGTACCACATTATTGCCTAACTCAACCTTTTCAATATCAATAATTGGGGTTGAGTAATCAGAATCTAAAAAGAAATTACGCTCACCGCGCGGAGATTGAATGGTCTCCTTTTTTAGGTTATTAATTACCGTATCCCAGTCCCTTTTAGTGAGTTCTGGAATAAGTTTACTAAATACCGTACCCATCTCAAACCCTAAAAGGGAGAAGATATCGGCCTTAGTCCCAGTTTGTGCAGTGTATTGCTGCTTAAACCGTGTGTTTAAAACATCCCCAGAGCTATAATCCCACATGGATGCCGAATACATTGTTAACCCCAAATTGCTAACAGCACTCAACACTTCTTCCGAAGCCATGTGAGCGCTAACAACTAAAGGTATTTTACCCGCCAACTTCCATTGGCTATACTCTACAAAAAAGTCAATGGCCTCGGTACCACAAAACAGCGCATGAATAAAGGACGGTGGCTCCTTCTCCATCTTCTCAAAAAGTGATGCAAGTTGCCCTTTTACCTGCGATTGCCCCTCAACATAGGCTAATACATGGTAATCAATTTCCTGAGAACCCGAAGCAATAGCACCCTGCCTAAATGAACTTTGCAAATGGTAACCCGCATCGTACAAAGGCATAATAACTGCCCCCTTATCGCCAAACTCCTTGTAAGCCCAATATCCTAAGGCATACTCCGACTGCCATAGCTGAAAACTATTGAAAAACAGATGGTTTGATATGTGTTGCGTAAAGGGTATATACTCACCCAAATCGAAAAAGAACCCCACCTTTTTACGTGACTCCAATATTGGCACAATGCCCGGAACCGATTGGTAGCTAACTAAACCTGAAATAATATCAACATTATCAAAGTGAATAAGCTTTTGAACGGCTTCCTGCACAACTTTAGTTCCGCCCTGTTTTATATACTCTGGCTGAAAGCGAAACATATTTTGAGTTACACCGGGCATCGCAGAATAAAACCCGTTAACAATGCTTGTAGTTAACGACGGATAAATTGACGAGTATGGAGTTAAGAATCCTATTTTAATGGGCTGCATTTGTAACATATGTTCAAGAAGATTTGGCCAGCCATTTCTGGCTGGCCATTGTAAATTATGGGCGCGATGGATATATCCCTTGTAGTGCAATAATAAAGTTAACAGCCAGATATGGTTGCCTATTCTCATGAGCCAGACCAACACCTTCTGTGCTATTAACAACCCCAGTAACACCTCCGCTAACAGCAACACCGTTTAGGTCAACCGTAGCGCTCTGATTATTGTAAATAAAGCTACCAACAGTACGCCCAGCCGAGCTGGCGGCAATTGTAGTAGCACCATTAGTTCCAGGAATGGTTTCGGTACCTGCAACAGGACTCGCCTTTAGGGTTACGCTTACAGCAGAACCCGCAACTTGTGCTGTGTGGGTATGGGTTGGCATTGTGTTGATGTTTAGCCCAACTCCCTCATATCCTCCTGTTGCACCTAGTTGGTAAGGAGTTAGTCCAGGTCCAGCACCATAACCAATAGGTACCCTACCTCTAAAATCGGGCAAGTTGAAATAAGTCCTACCATCTCCCCCAAAACGAGTTCCAAGAAGAGAATACAAAGCCTGATTCTGAGTAATAGACATCTGCTGTCCAGCGCATTGCGCCCAGTATACCGGAGCCCAGTCCAGCCCCCAAAGCATAATCATTGAAATAAATGGATCCATAATACATTGTTTTTTGGTAAATAATTAGGGTGAAACGTGGTGCTGAATCAGCATAATTCCGCTTTTTCAACATCATTTTATCTTATATAACTATTCAATCATAACCTTTTGAACATTAGATTCCTTACCAATTGTTGCGCTTATTACTTTTCCAGTTGATAAAATCTTGCATGAAACATGTGGTGCCTCGCCTTGAGTATATGAGAACTTCAACTTATGTCCTGCAAATGGAGCCGAATCAAAAAGCATAACGGGAAGAGTAAGCGAGCAATCCCCCTCTTCTAGAATATCACCATCAAAAACTAGGACTTTTGTATATAGGCCTAGTCTTGTACCCTCTTCTAATCTACTTGGCAGCTCTACAATACGTGAAGAACAATGGGGATTTTTTGGATTGGCCTCCATAATGCACCCCAAGGAAATGCGCTCTACACCTTCCGATATACAGGTTTCTGGGTTCCATTTTCCTCTAGAGGTTAAAACGGCATTTATTGTGATATTTTCGGGAATAAAAATGGCGTAAGGTGGTAACTGTGCCACTAAATTCTGCATTATGGCTACTTGCGGTTCATATTGTAAGCATCTCTGCATGGTTTCCGATATCACCACATCGTATGGCTTGGCAACGGTAAAAGTTGCAGCATCGCATACAAAGTAATGCTCCACAAAAGTGGTTAAACCAAAGTGCTCTACAACCCTTTTGGCCGCTAGCATGGATATGGGATTAATCTCAATAAAATCAACCTTAACTAGCTCCGATGAATAAAATGGCAACAAGGGTGTAATAAGGGTTGCGTAAGGCCCTGTGCCTGCATAAAGTATTCGAATGGGCTTACCGTTTTTTTCTACTAGTTTGAGGTCTATTGCCTTCTTTATCCCCCGTAAAAAAACGGCTGTTCTCTTCATCTCCAAAAGGCAATGGGCTGCGTATGATGAGGAAAGGGCTTTGCCCGAGGGCAGAAAGATGTCGTTGGAGTTGTAATTCTCTATATCAACCTGAGCAATCTCTTTGAACATATTGTACAATTGCTGAACGGAATCTCTCATAACGAGAAAATCGTTGTCGCAATTCAATATTTTATGGGTTAAATTAGATAGACTAGATATCATATTTTATAAAATATTCATTATTAATATAATAAAACTAAAGGTAGGTAATAATAAAATCACATGCGTCATTTTATGTCACTTTTTTTACATGTTTTTTGGTGAAATTCCCAATGAGCCATTTTTAATCACCTTGTGTATTTTAGAGTAATTCTCAACCACCTTTGTTATGCTATTGGTCTAAAAAAAGTATTCATACAATTTCTCTATCGCGGTAATGTCTTATATTGGAGCTCCAAAACAAAAAACATTATGCTT